>DASXYQ010000382.1:0-6756 GCA_036502445.1 Roseiarcus sp.
TGGGCGATCTATTTCCGTACGCCCGGCGGAGTGCTGTTCGAGGTCGCGACCAACGAGCCGGGATTCGATCGCGACGAGGATACGGCCCATCTCGGCGAGGCGCTGAAACTGCCGAAACAGCACGCGCACTTGCGCGAGCAATTGGAGCAGCGCCTCCAACCGATCACGGATTGAAGGGAGCCGAGCGATGAGCATCGACGCTTATAGATATCGAGGGAAGTCCGCGGCGGAGCCGGGCGCGCCGCTGGTCTTCGCCTTTCACGGCACTGGCGGCGACGAAAACCAGTTCTTCGACCTAGCCGAGCAGATCTGGCCTGGCGCGGGCGTCATATCGCCGCGCGGCGACGTCTCCGAATACGGCGCCGCGCGCTTCTTTCGACGCAAGGCCGAGGGTGTCTACGACTTCGAAGACCTGGAAACCAGACGCCGAGCGATGGCGGAGTTCGTGCGCTCCCACAAGCAGCGCGCGAAGCCGAGCCGGACGATCGGCGTCGGCTATTCCAACGGCGCCAACATTCTCGCGTCAGTCGCTCTCATCGACGCGGAACTGTTTGACGAAATCATATTGATGCATCCGCTCGTGCCATGGTCTCCCGAGGACAACCCCAATCTGGCGCGGCTGCGGGTGCTGATCACGGCGGGTCGGCGAGACCCGATATGCCCGCCATCGCTGACGGAGAAGTTGGCGGACTATTTTGCGCGGCAAGGCTCGAAGGTGACGCTCGAATGGCATGACGGCGGCCACGAATTGCGGCCGAGCGAGTTGGCTGCGCTCGAACGGTTCGTGCGTGCGGGGCTTGTCCCGGCCAACCACGACCGCCCCGCCTCTAGCGTATCCCCGTAGAACGGGGAGGGGGGTGCACGACTTTCCTGAACTTGGCATGGGAAGATCGAAGCGCGCGATGACGTCGTAGCGGACGATCGTCATTGCGAGCGACGACGAAGCAATCCAGACTGAGCCGTAGATGCGCAGCCAAGTCTTTGCTTCGCTCTGCTCGCATGACGACATGACAAACGAGAAGACGCCGCCATGACGATAATCGTGACGAGACGGGCCGACATAAATCTGGAATCGGTCTATCGCGTCGCTTGGCGGGGGGAGGCGGTTACGATCGGCGACGAAGCCCTGCGGCGCATCGCGGAATGTCGCGCCGCCTTTTTGAAACTGATCGACGAGGATCCCGCGACGATCATCTACGGCGTGACGACGGCCATGGGGGAACTGGCCAGCCGGCGACTGGGAAGCGACCAGCGCGATCGCCATGCGCGCATCAAAGCCTTTGCCGCGGCGACTTCATTTGGAGATCCGCTGCCCGATCGCGTGGTGAGGGGCATCGTTTTGGCTCGCCTGGCGAACTTTCTCGAGGGGCACGCGGCGACGACGCCGCGGGTCGCGCTCGCCGTCGCTGCGATGCTCGAGGGGGGACCGATGCCCGTCGTCCCCGCGTCCGGACAAGGCGGGGCGGGCGAGATCCTTGCGCTTTATCCGCTGTTCGCCGAACTGACGACCCGCTTCGATCTCGAGGTCAAGGAGCGGGGGTCGTTGATCAACGGCTCGCCGTGCGCCGCCGCGCTCGTCGCCGACGCGGCCCTTGCCGCGCGCCGACGCGTGCGTCTCGCCGAGCAAGTCTTTGCTCTGTCGATCGAAGCGTTCCGCGCGCCGCTCGAACATTATGATGCAGCCCTGGACGCGCTGTGGGGCGATGAACACGAGGCGGCGGCGCTGAGAGGACTGCGGGAGTTTCTCGCGGGCGCCGATCCGATAAGGCGGAATACCCAGGCGCCCGTGAGCTGGCGCATCGTTCCCCGCGTATTGGGTCACGCGCATCGCGCGCTCGGCGCGGCGGAGCGGGCGGCGACGGTTTCGCTCAGTTCGGTATCGGACAACCCCGTCTACATTCCTCCGGACGGCGAGTTTCCGTTAGGGCGCTGCCTCAGCACTGGAGGCTACCACAACGCGATGGCGACACCCGCGCTGGACGATCTGGCCGCCATCTGGGCGGACATCTGCCTGCTCTGCGACAGGCACGGCTCGAAGCTGGTGAACGGCAAGGTCTCCGGGCTTCCAGACCTGCTGCTGAGCGGGCGCGAGGCGAGCGAAAGCGACGGTCACGGCGCCGTCGGCTACGTCCCGATGGCGATCACGGGGTATCTCGAGCAGGCAAAACTCTCCGCGCAGCGCACTTTTATACCGGGAACGGAATCTGCCGGCGCCGGTCAGGATGATGTCGCGACGACGGTTTTTCTCGCATGGAGCAAGGAACAACAGGCGGGGCGCTGCGTTGACGCCGCGATGTCGATGCTGGCGATGCTCGCATCGCAAGCCCTTCATCTCACTGGACGCCAGCCGCCTCCGGCGCTACAATCCTTCGTCGCGTCGATCCGAAACGTGCTGCCGCCAGTCGATGAAGATCGCATACTCGGCCCAGAACTTGGAAGGTTGGCCGAGTGGTTCACGCAGCGGGCGTTTGACGATTGACGCAATTGCCGGCGCCGCCGAAAACCCGGGTTGTTCGCGAAGTTTCCCGATTCGCGCGCAGAATTTCGACAGACCGAAAACTCGCGTTGGATCTGCTAGTGAACTTCCGACCGCCGTTGAGGTGTTTTCCCAGGTCGAAGATGACAGCAATTTCACCTTATTTTTAGTAGCCGGATATTGCTTTCCTGCGTTTTGCCCAGCAAAGTCGTCCGCGGGCAGAATGAGTCGTCGGAGCCACGGGCGGCCATCGAGGGCAACGTTGAAACGCACTATTCCATCTTTTACGGTCGAGGTCCGGCGGCAGCCGAGGCGTGCGTCCAATCCGAGCACAAACGGGCGCCTTTTCGAGACCGCGCCTATTCGAACGGCATTCGATCGGGATGCGCAACGCGCCGCGGACGCGGTGTTCGAGACGAAGGCGCCGGAACTACCGCTCCCCGATTCGGCTCCCTCGGCTCCCAAGGGCCGGATTCTTCCCAGCCTCGTCGTCGACGATGCGTCGATGCGTTCGTTTCGCGAGGACCCGGAACTGTCTGACGAGTCCGCGCGAGGGCCGGCAAAACGGAGGTCGGCGCGGTTTCAGAAGACAGCGAAGCCTTCGAAGCCGCGTCGGATCTCGGCCTCGCCGGCAGAGGAGACAGCGCCCCCGGCTGAAGTGATCGTCGTTCCGCCGCGCGAGCCGCCCGCCGCGCCGAAACAAGCCGCCGTAAGCGCCGCCGCCCCGGCGTCGCACAGAGCGCCGAAGCGGCGGGTCAAGAAGCCGGGCCTCTCCGAATACGATCGAATCGCGGCTTGGCTCGCCGAGCCGGAACCCGCGATCCTCGCGGACAGTCCGCCGGCGGCGCCTTCTGCCGCCGACGAAATTCCGGCGAAAGCGCGCAAGCGAAGCATCCTGGGCCGCTACGTCTTTGGCGACGAACTCAAGCCCGGCGAGCGCTGGAAGCGGCTGTTGCGCAAGACGCGCTGAGGCGGCGCGGGACGAATATGCCGCCGACGCGGCCCGTGGCTGAAGCCTAGCGGGCAAATGAAAAAGACGGTCGTGTCACCGCAATCCTGGCATGTGCGGCGCCATCAGCGCCACAGCTTGATCAATTGGTTGGCGATACCCGGAAGATCGGGCGCGACAGCTTGCGGTTGCGGCAACCCATGCACGGGAAGGGGTGCGTTGCCAGGCCGGGCGACGAGCGCTCCCGAGCATCCGATGCTCTGCGCGCCGATAGTATCCCAAACGTGCGCCGCGATCATGCAAATCGCGGCTGGCGGCACGTCCAGCTCTTCCGCGACCATGTGGTACACCTGGGGCGCCGGTTTGAATCGGCGGACGCGATCGCTGCTGAACGACCTCTCGAACCAACCATCGATACCGGCGTGCTTCAACGGACTGGTGTTTGGATCGGGTGGCGAGTTCGTCAGCGTGACCAGTCGAAAGCCGGCGTCCTTCAATCGCTGCAACCCGGCCGGCACGTCGGAATGCGCCGGCATAGTGAGCATACGCATTCTCAGCTCCTCGATGTCGGCCTGCTGAACCGAAACATTGTGAATCGAGCCCAGCATTTTCAGCACGCCTTGTCCCAGCGTGAAAAAGGTCACGTAGGGCCCCGACAAAGTAATTGCGCTCGAGTAGAGAATGAGCTGTCCAAACCATTCGCGCAGGACCTTCCTGTCGCCAAACAGCCTCTGAAACAGCGGCGCGATGGAGTCTATGTCGAGCAGCGTCTCATTCACATCGAACACGCAGATCGACGGCACGACCGAAACATCGTCAGCCATGGTTGTCTCTCCTGTTTCATTTCCAGCTCCGGGGTGCCGAGCGGAAGGTTTACGACGCCATCCGCAAGGAGGGTTCCGCCGAAACGTCTGGTTCTATCCCACAGGGATCTGCGCCCGCCGCAAGATTGCCGTGCATCTGATCGGCACGCTCCATTTAACCCTACGTACGCAGCACAATCAGTCAAGTTCCTGAATACGCCATCGTCCAAACGGCCCGATCGCCCGGGCGATATTCCTTCCCATCCAAGGGAGAACCGCATATGTGCAATGCGCACAGGGCGTCCACGCGAACATGATCATCGCTCCCGCATCGCGCATGACGGGCACTGGTCGGCGGACCATCTCGTGGAGAGAGATGGAATGCTTCGCGATCGCTCGCCATCAGGGGGAGCACGCGTGGTAATTGCAACGCTCGGAGCACGCCCGACCTCGCCAGCTCGCGTCACTGATTTCTGGGCGTCGCCTTATTCCGCGTCGTCGCCGTTCTTCTGAACGGCCGGAGGAAGCTACGAGATGGCGTTCAGGGCCGGCCTGATTGGAAGCATCGTCGTCGGCGGGATCCTGGCGATCGGCGTGGTCTGCGTTGCGCTGGCGTGGAAACCCTCGATCGAACCCGTCACGCCGCCGCCGACGGCGAGCTTCGGCGCCGACCGCGTCGCGCGAGGCGCCGCGCTCGCGGCTGTCGGCGATTGCGTGGTTTGCCACACCGCAAAGTCGGGACAGCCGTTCGCGGGAGGACGGCCGCTATCGACGCCGTTCGGCGTGATTTACGCGACCAACATAACGCCGGACGCCGAGACGGGCATCGGCGCGTGGTCCGAACAGGCCTTTGTCCGGTCGATGCGCGAAGGCGTCGACCGAACGGGGCAATATCTCTATCCCGCGTTCCCCTATCCGCATTTCACCCACGCGACCGATCAGGACATCGAGGCGCTCTACGCCTTCTTGATCACGCGGACGCCGGTTTCGGCGAAATCGCCCCCCAACGCTCTCGTTTTCCCGTTGAACATTCGATGGCTCGTCGCCGGCTGGGATCTCCTGTTTCTGCGGACCGGAGAATGGCGGCCGGACCCATCGCAGGGCGCCGAATGGAATCGCGGCGCCTATCTCGTGGAAACTCTCGGCCATTGCGGCGCCTGCCATACCCCCCTCAATGCCCTCGGGGCGGAAGAGGGCTCCCGGGCGTTCGCGGGCGGCGAGGCCGAAGGGTGGGACGCGCCGGCGCTGCGAACCACACCGCCCGGCCCTGAGCCCTGGAGCGTCGAAACCTTGACCGAGTACCTACGAACCGGTTTCGCGCCGAGCCATGGCGCGGCTGCCGGTCCGATGCGCGAAGTCACGAACGAACTTGCGCGCGCGCCGATCGAGGATGTGCGCGCGATCGCGGTCTATTTCGCGTCCCTGATGAGCAAGTCGCCGGCGAGAAAGGCGCCGGCCGGTAAAGCGATCGCGTACGACGCGATTTTCGAGGGCGCGTGTGGGGGGTGCCATGCTCCGGGCTCCCCGTTGAGGCAATTGGGCGCGCCTTCCTTGGCGGCGAGTTCCGTGGTGAACGCCCCTTCGCCTCGGGACGCGATTCAGATAATCTTGCGAGGCATACCCTGGCGAGAGGGCCGGGCTGGGCCCTTCATGCCTGGCTTCGCCGACGAACTGTCCGACCAACAAGTCGCCCATCTCGTAGGATATCTGCGAGCGAACTTCAGCCATTCTCCTGCGTGGCCCGATGTCGAGAAGGAAATTCGCCGCGCCCGAGAGCAAGGGGGCTCCTGACCATGTTCACTCTCACCGTCAACGGTCGCCAGCATGACGTCGACGCCGAGCCCGATACACCCCTGCTGTACGTGCTGCGTGACGACTTGCAGCTGAATGGCGCCAAGTTCGGCTGCGGTTTCGGACAATGCGGGGCGTGCACGGTGATGGTGGACGGCAAGGCGATCTTTTCCTGCGTGACCCCGATCGCGCTTCTCCCCGCCCGCCAGATCAAGACGATCGAGGGGCTCGGAACCGAGTCGGCGCCGGGCGTCGTCCAGCGCGCCTTCATCGATGAGCAGGCGGCGCAATGCGGCTATTGCATCGCCGGCATGGTGATGCGGGCGCAGGCGCTGTTGGAACGCAACCCGTCGCCGACCGAGGACCAGATCCGTGAAGCGATGATGCCCAATCTATGTCGCTGCGGCACGCATATGCGCATCCTCCGAGCGGTCGAGCGTGCGGCGCTGGCGATGAAGGGAGCCGCCCTGTGAACGCGCTCTCGATGCCGCAATTATCCCGTCGCGGGATGCTCCTAGCCAGCGGCGCGCTGATCGTCTCGTTCTCGCTGTCGAAGCGCACTTCGGCGGATGAACTGCCCGCCGCGGCGGCGCCTGCCGAAGCGTTGCCGGGCAGCCTCGCGCATACGCCCATGCTGGACGCCTGGATCAAGGTGGACGCCACCGGTCGAGCGACGGTATTCACCGGCAAGGTCGAACTCGGCCAAGGTTTGAAAACCGCGGTGATTCAGCTCGCCG
>DASXYQ010000383.1:0-5863 GCA_036502445.1 Roseiarcus sp.
GCATATAACTGAGAAACGTCGCTCGTCAGCACGGCGCATTTGCCCGCCTCGTAGTCCTTGAGCGCGTCTGCCTGCGAGGCTTCTTCGACCGCTTCGTATTTCATGTTGTTGCTCTTGAAGTAATCCTCGAGGTTGTCGATCGTGGTCGTCCCTTTCTGGACGCAGACCTTGGCGCCGTCGAGCTCCAGCGCGGAGGCGATCTCGGGCGACCTGTGGACCAGGAAACCTTGGCCATCATAATAGTTGACGCCGACGAAGGTCAGGCCGAAATCTGCTTCGCGTGACATCGTCCAGGTCGAATTGTGCGCCAGCACATCGATCTTGCCCGACTTGAGCGCATCGAAACGCTCCTCCACTCCCAGCGGCGTGAACTTCACCTTCTCCGGATCGTGGAAGATCGCCGCGGCGACAGCTCGACAATAATCGACGTCGATCCCGGACCAGGCGCCGGTGGCGTCGGGGGCCGCGAAGCCGGGGAGCCCGGAGCTGACGCCACAGATCAGCTCGCCGCGGTCCTTGACCGCCTTGAGCGTCTGCGCGGCTGCCCCGTTGCAGGCCGCGCCGGCCACTATCGACAGGAGGGCCGCACAGAGAAATGTTGCAGACGTGTGTTCGCGAATGGACATGGGAGCAGCGCTCGCTGGCTTCGGCGGCCAAACCTCTTCGGTCTCGCCGCCTCGTGTTGCGGGGATCAGCCCTCGACAGAGGGCGCTTGACGCACGATGACTCGGGTTCCCACGGGAACCCGATCATAGAGATCGATCACATCTGGATTGATCAACCGGAAGCATCCCGAAGAGACCTTCGAGCCGATCGTGTCCGGCTGATTCGTGCCGTGTATTCTATAGACAGTCGCGCCCAGATACATCGCGCGCGCGCCCAGCGGGTTTCCGGGACCGCCCGCCATGAAACGCGGCAGGTAGGGCTGGCGCTCGATCATTTCCGGCGGCGGCCGCCAGTCCGGCCATTCCTGCTTGCGCGCGATCTTGACTAAGCCCTTCCACTGGAAGCCGTCGCGGCCGACGCCGATGCCATAACGGAGCGCACGGTTGCCGCCCTGAACGAGATAGAGGTAGCGTTCCGAGGTCTGAACGATGATCGTCCCCGGCGGCTCGGTGGTCCGGTAGAACACCATCTGGCGCTGATACTGCGGGTCGAGTTGTTCCGACTCGGCGCTGGGCACGTAGCCCGGCTGGTCGTCGACCTTCATTTCGTCGGCCGCCGAGGGCGCCCCGATCACTGTCGGCGTGGTAGCCCCGGACATATTTGGCGCGGCCAGCGCCGCCAGGCAAATACCCAGCGCCGCCAAACCGAAAACCTTGATTCGTCCCATCAACACTCGCCTCCAACCGCCATTACAGCCTAACTCGGTTCCATCTCTCGCCGGCCATTACCCCGAACACCGCACGAACACCATCGTCCCGTAGCGGGACACAACGTCCGGGTCGACCCATTGCGTGACCATCGTGCTGCCGTCAAACGAAACCACCTGCCGGTCGAGCTGGCTTCCCGCGGGATCGTCGGGCGGGCCGATGAACGTCTTGCCGTCGCCGGCCTTGACGACGAGCTCCTGCGCCTTCGACTGATCCGGCTGATACATCATGACGCCGCCGCTCGGACCCTTGCCGATGACATAGGGCTTGCCACACTGCTCGCGCGCCGCAGCCGCGGTGCGGGCCTTGTCCGCGTCCTTGCGATAGGAGGCGAGGCCCCATTTGCCGATGAGCATGTCCGACGTGATGGAGGGCCGCGCCGAGGCGGCCGCGGGCGGCGGTTCCGGAGCTGGACCCGTCGACATGCAACCCCCGAGGGCCCCCAGAGCCGAGCCAAGCGCCGCGGCGGCCAAACCCCTTCCGATGCCGAGCCTCAAAGGCCCCTCCCCCACTCACCCACTCACAATTCGGGCGGAACATAGGCCAGTTCGCGACAAGGACGCAAGGACCGCGAATCAATCGTGGCATCTTGGATGCTCGCGTTCGCGACAGATCCATTCCTCGGCGCTCCGGCGGCGCGGCCAATCAAGCCGCGACGTCTCCGGCGCTTGCCGGAACTGCAAAACCGTCGCAGGTTTGCGGCGCCCGACGAGGAGCAATGCATGAAGCGGCAGGGAGCGCTCACGGCTGCGATGGCTATCCTGTTCGGCGCGGAGGCGTCGCAAGCTCAATCGAAGTCGGCCAACGAGTTGGCGAAGCAATGCATCGCGGATGACAAGTCCCCCTGCTCCCGATTCATACTCGGATCGATCGGCGCCTTGGAGAATGGCCGCCGGGTTCGTGGCGAGCCTACATGCCTGTCCGGCGATCCGCCGAGCGATGAAATCGTCAAAGTGTTTGTTCGCGCGATCCTGGCGAGCTATCCCTACGACGAATTGCCCGCGTCGGTCTTGATCGAGAATATCTACAAGGACAAATGCAAGAAGCCGAATTAGCCCTGCGCCGCTCGCGAGACGCGGATTCATGAGGTTTTCATGATTAGGACGACGCAATCGCGGGCCGGGCGGGCGCCCTGGCTCTTCGGCGTGATGGTGTGCGTGTGGCTCGCAGGCCTCGCCTCCGCGGCCTCGGCCGCGCAAACCTCGCTCTGGCTGCGCGAACCCGCGATCTCGCCCGATGGCTCGAAGATCGCATTTCGCTTCGAAGGCCAGATCTGGATCGCGCCGACCGCGGGCGGCCCCGCCTTGCCGCTGACGCCGTCCGGATTTCACTCCGATTCCCCCGTCTGGTCGCCCTCGGGCGAAATGATCGCCTTCGCCTCCGATCGCTTCGGCGCCATGAATATCTTCGTGGCGCCCGCGCGAGGCGGCGAGGCGAAACGGCTGACCTGGTACGGCGCCGACGAGAAGCCCGCCAGTTTCACGCCCGACGGCGCTTCGGTTCTGTTCACGTCTCGCCGGTTGGGCGACGCCTCGCAGACTTTCGCCATCCCGAGCCGTTCCGAATCGGGCGAGCAACTCTATGAGGTTCCGATCGCCGAGGGGCGCGATCGACTGACCTTGCCCAACGCGGCTTTCGGTGCGCGCTGGGATCGGCAAGCTCGGCGATTGCTGTACACCAGCGCCAGCATCGAACAGCCCTTCCGGCGGGGGCAGATCTCGAGCGCGGCGCGTCAAGTATGGCTGTATGATGCGGCGAGCGGGCGACACGAGCGGCTGACCGCCGACGTCCACGAGAGCCGCGACGCCGTCTGGTCTTCGAGCGGCGACGTCTTCTATCTCAGCGAGGCGTCGGGCTCGATGAACGTCTGGAAGCTGTCGCTCGCCGACCGCAAGGGCGTTCAGATCACGCAATTCACCGGCGATCCTGTGCGCTCGCTCTCGATTTCGCAGTCCGATGATCTCGCGTTCTCCTGGAATGGGGATCTCTACCGGCTGCGCAACGGGGCGAGCGCGCCGGAACGGATCGAAGTCGATATCGCGCAGGCCGCGTTCGACGGCGAGCGCGCCGCGCGCACGACCAGCATCGACGATTTCGTTCTGTCGCCCACCGGGAAGGAAATCGCCGTCGTTTCGCATGGTAATATTTATGTCGCCTCGATGAACGGAAGGTACGTCAAGCGCGTAACCCATAGCCCCGGCGAAGAGCGCTGGCCGAGTTTCTCGCCCGACGGGCGCACGCTCGCTTACGCCGGCGAGCGCGACGGCCATTGGAGTCTCTACGAATCCCGCATCGTCGATTCAGACGAACGAACCTTTTCAGAGGCGACCGCACTGCAGGAGACCTTGCTGAAAGCGGGCGATCGGGATGCGATGCATCCGAGCTTTTCCCCCGACGGCAAACACATCGCCTACATCGCCAATCGCGAGTCGGTGCGCGTGCTCGGGTCGGACGGCAAGAGCGATGTCGAGGTGCTGCCGAAGGGAATGGACTATTCCTACGTCGATTGGTCGTGGTGGCTCTCATGGTCGCCCGACTCGAAATGGATCGCCCTGCCGATCCAGCCGAGCGGCTTCCTGAGCAACGTCGCGGTCGCGCCGGCCGACGGCGTGCGGCCGCCCGTGCGCGTCGCCCCCGCAGGCGAACATCAGGGACCCGCGACATGGAGCAGCGATGGCGCTCTTCTCATCTGGAGCCAGTATCCCGATGCCCTGCACGTGGCTTCAGGAGGCGCCTGGGAGGGGGACGCCGACGCCGTCCTGACTTCGCGCAAGGCGCGCGACGCCTTCCGGTCGAAATTGCGCGAACCGGTCGTTACCGATGCGACGCCGACACCCGCGACGCAGGAGCGGCCGGCGACCGGCCCGGATGCCCAAAACGGCGCCGGGGAGGGGCCAAAAGCGGCGAAGCCTCCGAACCGCGACGCGGCTACTTTCGAGCCGGACGGGATCGAGGATCGCAAGATGACGCTTTCGCAGGGACCCTCCGCCCTCGTATTCGCCGGCTTCCTCTCCGACGGAGTCAGCGTTCTCCTGGTTGAGCAAACCCCGAACGCCGAGGGCAACGGCAGCAGCCTGACCGGGACGGTGCGGGATCTGAGGCAGGCGCGGCGACGAACCTTGTTCTCCGGTCTCAACTATCAGCGCGGCGCGCCGGTGATCATGAGCAAGGACCAAAAGAAGCTCTATTTTCTTGCGAAGCCGGGCAGTGGGAATACCGAGGGCCTCACCGAGGTCGACCTCGCCAAAGGCACGAACCGACTGATCAAGATCGACCTCGATGTATCCAACGACCCGGCCGAGGTGAGGGCCGCTGCGTTCGAGCAGTTCTGGGCGCTGACGAAGAATAAATTCTTCGATCCTGGCCTCAACGGCGTCGATTGGGACGCCGCCCGGCGCAAGTACGAGCGCTTTCTGCCGTCGATCATCGATGCGCGGGATCTGGCCGAGCTGTTGTCTGAAATGTCGGGCGAACTCGAAGCTTCCCATACCGCCGGGGGATTTCGCGGCTCGGTTCCACGTGGCGAGCAGACCGCTTCGCTCGGCCTCTATTACGACGAGCGTTATCCGGGTCCGGGCGTGAAAGTGACCGAGGTGTTGGCCAATGGTCCATTCGACGTCGCCGAGACCGCGCTGAAGCCGGGAGACGTGCTGCGCCAGATCGACGGCGAAGAAATTCCGATTGAAGGCGGAATTCGCAGGATGCTGCGCGGGAGCGCCGATGAATTGGTCGCCATGACGATCGAGCATCCCGACAGGCGGAGGTTCACCGAGAAACGCGTGGCCGTGGGTCTGGACAGGGAAAGGGTGTTGGCGCGCGAGCGCTGGATCAAGCGCAAACGCGAGGAAACTCTCGCCAAATCCTGCGGCCATCTCGGCTACGTCTACGTCGAGGCGATGGACGCGCGCTCCTATCGCAACGTTTTTTCCGATATTTTCGGACGCTTCGGCGGCGCCGACGGCCTGGTCGTCGACATCCGCTACAACGGCGGCGGCAACCTGCACAATCATTTGCTGACGCTGTTGTCGGGCAAGGCGTACCTGACCTGGGCGCCGCCCCGCAGCGGACCCAACCAGGACGAACCCCGCGATCGATGGACGAAGCCCTCCGCCGTGATCATGAACGCGTCGAGCTATTCCGACGCTTCGGTCTTTCCTCATGTCTATCGCGACCTCAAACTCGGGCCGCTCATCGGCGATCCCGTGGCGGGCACGGGCACGGCGGTCTGGTGGGTCGAATCGAACCTGATCCCCGGCCTGTCCTACGGCCTGCCGCAATTGCCGCTTCGCGAAATGGGCGGAAAACTGTTCGAGAATGCCGAAATCGCACCGGACATTCCGGTCCCTTCCGATCCGACCGCATGGGACAAGGGCGAAGATCCGCAGCTCGACGCGGCGATAAAGGCGCTGATGCCGAAGGGCGTGGCGTGTGTGGCGGCTCCGTAGTTTCCCTTCCCCCCTTTGCGGGGGAAGGTGTCATTGCGAAGCAAT
>DASXYQ010000384.1:0-7350 GCA_036502445.1 Roseiarcus sp.
GCCGATGCTGAGCACCTCGGTCGGATGGTTGACGCGGCGCCAAGCGATGTCGGTGACGTGCAGCAGGCCGTCGATGCCGCCGAGGTCCACGAACGCGCCGTAATCGGTGATGTTCTTGACTGTGCCGTCGATGACCTGGCCTTCGGCGAGATTGGCGACGATCTCGTGCCGCTGCTCGGCGCGGCTCTCTTCCAGCACGGTGCGGCGCGAGACGACGATGTTGCCGCGGCGACGATCCATCTTCAGAATCTGGAACGGCTGCGAGACGTTCATCAGCGGCGCGACGTCGCGCACCGGGCGGATGTCGACCTGGGAGCGCGGCAGGAACGCCACGGCGCCGTCGAGATCGACGGTGAAGCCGCCCTTGACCTGGTTGAAGATGACGCCGTCGACCTTCTCGCCCTTCTCGAACGCCTGCTCGAGCTTGACCCAGCTTTCCTCGCGGCGCGCCTTGTCGCGCGAGATGACGGCTTCGCCGAGCGCGTTCTCGATGCGCTCGAGGTAGACCTCGACCTCGTCGCCGACCTTCGGGGAGGGGTCGCGGCCGTGGTTGGTGAATTCCTTCAGCGCGACCCGGCCTTCGGTCTTCAGACCGATGTCGATCAGCGCCATGTCTTTTTCGATCGCGACGACGCGGCCTTTGATGACCGAGCCTTCGAAGGCTTCGTCCTCGCCATAAGTCTCGTTCAATAGAGCGGTGAAATCGTCGCGCGAGGGCGCGAGCGAGTGGGGAACTGGCATTCTCTCTCCTGAAGAGCCCGAAACGGGCGGCGCCGGCGGGGTTGGCGTTGCGGGAGCGCTGCTCGCCGGATCGAGCCTTTCGGCTCGCACCGCCTTGTCCAGGCGGGCCGGCGCGGGGCCGGCGGTCAGCGCATGAATTCGCGCGCGGAGCCGATGGGCTTCGCACGCGGCTTACATAGCGACGATGGGGGTTGGGAGCAAGAGCGGAGTGCGGCGAATAGATCGCAAATGTCCAGGCGACAGCCGCGCGAGGACTTGCGCCCTCACCGCTCCGCGAAGGCCAATTTCGCGCCCAGCGCGACGAACGCGCTGGCGAAGGCGCGCCGCATCCAGGTCAGCACGCGCGGGCGGGAGATGACGTGATCGCGGATCGAGGCGGCGAACAGGCCGTAGCCGACGAAGATCCCGAAAGTCATCGCCATGAACACGCCGCTCAGGCCGAGCATCTGCAGCAGCGGATGCGCCTCGTTCGCGCCGATGAACTGCGGCAGGAACGCCATGAAGAAAATCGAGAGTTTCGGGTTGAGAAGATTGATCGCGACAGCGGTCGCGATCACCTGACGATCGGAACGCGCCCCGGTCTGCCGCTCGACCTTCAACGCGCCGTGCTCTCGCAGCGTGCTCCAGGCCATGAACAGGAGATAGGCGACGCCGATGTACTTGAACGCCTGAAAGACCATCGCGCTCGCGTGCAGCACAGCGGCCAGCCCCAGGATCGCGGCCGCCATATGGGGCACGATCCCCAAGGTGCATCCCAGCGCCGCGACGACGCTCGCGCGAAAGCCGCGCGACAGGCCGGTCCCCAGGGTGTAGAGCACGCCCGTCCCGGGAGAGACGCAAACAATCAAGGAGGTGATCAAGAAAGCGAGGGTCATCTTTGGCCGCCCCGGGGATGCCGGACGACGCTAACAGGATGCGTGGCCCTTCGCGAGTCCGTTCCCCATACTACCGCTCTACGCCGTCGCCGAGTTCATACAGCATCCATTTTCTGAACAGTTTCACTTCCGGACGGTCGAAAGTACTGTCCTTGGTGACCATCCAGTACGAATAGCCGCTGGGCGCCGCCTGATCGATGGCGCGCACGAGACGCCCGCTCGCGAGATCCTCGTCGATGAGCGGCCGGCGGCCGAGCACGATGCCCAGCCCATGCGTCGCCGCGTCGAGGCCCATCAACACCGAATCGACGTAGAGGCCGGCTTCCCTGCTGGGCGGCGCTTCGGTTCCCGTGGCCTGAAGCCATTGGTCCCAATCGGCCGAGACCCCGGTGACCCTGATCAGGGGGCCGCGCGCCAGAATTTCCGCCTTGGTCAAGCGATCGAGCTCGCTCCTCAGCGACGGCGAGCAGACGGGAACCAACTCCTCCTCGACGAGCCGGACCCAGTCGGCGCCGGATTTATCTGTGTCCGACAATCGGATGGCGACGTCTATCTTTTCGAGCGACGCGGGTCCGTCGGATGTGTCTATCGTGATGCTGATATCGGGGAATTGCCTCGCGAACCCCGCCAGGCGAGGCAGCAGCCAACGTCTGGCGAAGGGCGGCGCGCTGCTCACGAACAGCGATCCCGTCGCTCTGCGACCCGGGAGCCGATCGGTGGCTTCGGCCAGCCCCTCCAGAGCCTGACTGACCAGCCGCGCGTAACTCTCCCCTTCGGGAGTCAAGGCGAGACTTCGCCCTTCCTTTCTGAACAGTTCGGTTCCGAGCCAGAGTTCGAGCGTCCCGATTCCGTGGCTGATGGCGCTCGGCGTCAGATGCAGTTCCTCAGCGGCGAGCGCGAAGCTGACTCGGCGGGCGGCGGCGTCGAATATGCGCAGCGTATTGAGCGGAGGCAGGCGAAAGACCATGTGACCGACTCAACTCGGGGCCAACGACGCAGCATTCGTTGGCGCGGCCGGCGGCGTTTCCTGGAATTGGGCCATCTCCTGTTGCAGCCATTGACGGAACTCGACGATCTCCGGCCGGCCCATGGTCTCCGGCAAGCCGACCAGAAAATAACGAGCTTCCGCGCGCACCGACGGCAACCCGATGGTCACGAGAGCGCCAGCGTCCAATTCCAGATCGACGATCGGTCGATGGCCCAATGCGACGCCAAGGCCTTGAACCGCTGCGTCTATCGTCATTTGGATCGTGTCGACCATGAGGCCGCGCTTGCAATCGATCGCGCCGTAGCCGGTGATACGGGCCCAGCTATCCCAATCCTCGGCAACCCGCGTCAGATGGATCAGCGGCGCGTCGCAGAGCGAAGCCGCAGGATCGAGTTTTTGCAGGAGAACCGGCGAACAAACAGGCACGAGCACCTCGTTCAGCAGCGGGACGGCAGACAAACCCGGCCACTCTCCTTTGCCCAAGCGTATCGCGACGTCGAACCCGTCCCGCGGGAATTGGACCGTCCGATATGACGTGTCCAGATCGATTCGAAGCGACGGACGTGCGGCCGTGAAGCGCGCCAGCCGCGGCAACAACAGACGCGCCGCGAACGTCGGCGTCACGCTCATCGCCAACCGAGACCGAGGGCGGCTGGACGGCACTTGATCGGTAGCGCTCGCCAACATCGTCAACGCCTTCTGAACCGCCGGCAAATAGCTCGCGCCTGCCTCGGTCAAGCCCAGCGCCCGGCTGCCGCGAACGAAGAGCGGCACACCCAGCCAGTCCTCGAGAGATTGGATTCCGTGGCTTACCGCGCTCGCGGTGATATCGAGCTCTTCGGCCGCCGACTTGAAGCTCGCGCGCCTTCCCGCAGCCTCGAAGAGCCGCAGACTGTTAAGGGGAGGCAGGCGGTGGACCATTCAGTTTTCCATCGGGCGACGCCCGAAATAAGCGCTGCGGCATCAGCTTCGTCATACACGGGCTTGACCCGTGTATCCAAGGCCAACGTCCGCGGATAATCACGGATGGCGCCGCCTGGATGCCCGGCTCGAGGCTGCTCGAGGCCGGTCATGACGGGTAGCAGGCCTGGTTCAGCCGTGTTTCGGCGTCGTCTTTGCGCGTGGGAGCCCTCCGGCTAGCCTTGGTGAATTCTTTTCGTTCAGAAATGACCTTTCTTCATCGACGCCCGAAATCGGATCGGCCCGCGCCAGGGCGACCGAGCGCTGCATCGAAATCCAAGGGAACAGAAGCCCGTATCCGCTTTCGCGCCGGCGATCGATGATTCCGCCTCACGAGCGATGAACAAATTCTCGTTTGTCGGGACCGCCGGCCTCCCTATTTTTTGAAGCGAGCGAATTTACTGCGGAGATTACAATGTCGATACACCCTTTGGGCTGCGTAACCGGGCCCTCCTTCGGAATATGGAAGCTGTGGCGCCTGTCGGGAGAATGGCGCGAATCCGTCACGGAGGTTCTAGCAACCTGGACGTCGCGGTCTCGGGAGCGAAACCTCCTGGCGCAGATGTCGGAGACTGAGCTGAAGGACATCGGCGCCTCGCGTTATGACGTCATGATGGAAATCCAGAAGCCGTTCTGGCGGCCATGAATCCGCTTCCGTCTTCTGCAAGCTTGGTTCCTCCCTCGGGCCCGTACCCGCTCGGGGGAGGGGCGCCGTCGGCGCGCGGGCTGACGGCGTGGGCCGGCGAGCCTTGCGAACCCGGGGACCTTGTCGTTAGCCGTTGTTTGCGCGAATCCGACTGGGACATGATCCGGGCGTTCGTCCGGAACATCGAACGGAACGATCTTCGACTGAGATTCGGAGGCGCCATCGATTTCCATGACGAAGATTCGCTGAGGCGGCGTTTCGGCGTCAATCCGAACTCGGGAGAAATTGGTTGGTTATTGGACGAGCGCTGTTCGATCGCCGGAATTTCGCATCGGGTCCTGGTTTCGCAATTCGAAGCCGAGATCGCGCTCATCGTCCGATCTGATTTGAAACGAAGAGGAATCGGAACCCGGATGTTGAGTTCCCTGATTCGCCGCTCGACCGAGGAGCGGCGGCGGACCGTGAGCGCATTCATCCTCCACGAAAATCGCGCAATGCTCGAGTTGGCCAGGAAGACAGGGTTCGTGGCGCGCGCGACGCTCGGATTGAACGTGGAGCTGGCGCTCGCGCTCGGGCGGCGCAGCGCTCATTGATGGATCGGCGCAAACAGGCTCGCCGCGCTCGCTGAGGGCGGCCGCCGTGGAGCGACGACCGCCTCTACAACGCCCCGAGGTCGTCCAAGTGACAGCGTCCGACTTTTGACAGCGCCACCATTTCGCGCGAGTTTCGTCGACCCACGGAGCTCGCCATGATCCCCTCGCATTGGACCTACGCCGACGCCGCCGAAATGGCCGCTGCGCTCGCCGCGGGGGCGGTCTCGTCCGTCGAACTCGCCGAGGCGGCGATCGCACGGATCGAGGCCGTCGACCCAAAGATCAACGCGGTCTGCGTGCGTGACTTCGATCGCGCGCTCGACGCGGCGCGCGCCGCCGACGCGCAACTCGCCGATGGCGAGCGTGGACCGCTGCTCGGCGTGCCGATGACGATCAAGGAATCCTTCAATCTCGCGGGAACGCCGACCACGTGGGGCTATGTCGAGGCGAAGGACTTCAAGCCGGCCGAGGACGCTCTGTCGGTCCAGCGCGTCAAGGCTGCGGGCGCCGTCATCCTCGGCAAGACCAACGTGCCGGTCGGGCTCGGCGATTGGCAGAGCTACAACGACATCTATGGCGTCACCAGGAACCCGTACGATCTCGGGCGCTCGCCCGGCGGCTCGTCCGGAGGCTCCTCGGCGGCGCTGGCGGCTGGCTATGGCGCGCTCTCGCTCGGCTCCGACATTGCCGGCTCGCTCCGAGTCCCCGCGCATTTCTGCGGCGTGTTCGCGCACAAGCCGACCCACGATCTCGTCCCGCCGCGCGGCAGCGTGCCTCCCCGCGTGCCCGCGCTGCCGGGCTCGATCGATCTTGCGGTGATCGGGCCGATGGCCCGTTCGGCGGCCGATCTCGAGGCGCTACTGGACGTCGTCGCCGGTCCCGACGATCTGGACCAGGGGGTTGCTTATCGGCTCGCTCTGCCGCCCGCGCGTCACGCCGGGCTCGCCGGTTTTCGCGTCATCGTGCTGGATGCGCACCCCCTGACCGTGACCGAGGGCTGCGTCGTCTCCGCGATCGACGGCCTCGCCTCGGGGCTGCAGAAAGCGGGCGCATCGGTGTCGGGGAGCAGCGAGCTGCTGCCCGATCTCACCTCTGTTTCTCGCCTCTTCACCCGCCTCCTGTTCGCGACTTTGGCCTCGCGTTGGCCCGAGACGGAATATGCGAAGATGCTCGAGGGCGCGGCCGCGCTGGGCGCCCACGACGACACTCTGCGTGCGGAAAACCTGCGCGGCGCGACGATGTCGTTCCGCGAATGGTTTGCGGACAACGTCAAGCGGAATGGCCTCCGCGCGCGCTGGCGGACGTTGTTCCGCGAGTTCGACGCGGTGATCTGCCCGGTCACGCCGACCCCCGCGTTCCCGCACGACCATTCGCCTGATCAGGATGCCCGCACGTTCATGATCAATGGCGAGCCGCATCCCTATTCCGCCAACATGGTGTGGGCCGGCGTGGCGACGCTCCCCGGCCTGCCGGCGACCACGCTGCCGATCGGCCGCTCACCCGAGGGTCTGCCGATCGGGGCGCAGATCATCGGCCCCTGGCTGGAGGATCGGACGCCGATACATCTCGCCCGTTTGATCGAGCGCGAATTCGGTGGTTTCCAGCCGCCGGCGGCGTTCCCGCCCTGATCGCGGCGACGCGAAGTCGTGCTTCGACCGCCGCGCCGCAACCGCTTTTCGAAAAACTATTTGGCCGGCTCGATGGGTCGGAGAGGACCGGGGCGGCGCTTTCCTTTCCGGATCGACGCGGACCGCAGCGGGCCGAGAGTGCGCAGCAACCCGGCGTATTCGATCCGCCATCGGGCGTAGTCGACTTCGGTCATCCCGGCCCATCGGAGCGCCTCCGCGACCGGCCGACCCTCCGCCGTGAGCGCTTCGACGATCTGAAGCCTCTCGACGATCTCTTTAGGAGAGAGTTTCACGCTCGCCATTTCCCGCGCTCCGCGGAGTGCCCGGTCCCCTTCATGCAGGGGCCGCCTCGGGGAGAAGCAGCGGATCGGCTCCTCCCTCCAACCCGCCGCTCCCGCCGGCTCGGCGAAAGTCGCCCGTTCCGCCGCTCCAACTCGCGTCGAAGCCTCAAACTACGCTCGCCGACATGTCCGCGAGTTGGCCAGCACGTTACGCTTTCTCAACCTAGCGCAGCACGGCGGACGGAAGAGCGGCCTGGTGCTGCTCGCCGCCACCAACCGGTCGGAAATCCTCGATCCCGCGCTGCTGCGCGCGGGCCGTTTCGACCGCCAGGTGCTGGTGGACCGGCCGGACAAGCTCGGGCGGATCGAGATCGTGAACCTCTACCTGAAAAGACATAAGCTCGCCGCGGATGTCTCGGCGGAGAAAATCGCCGAGCTGACGCCCGGGTTCACGGGCGCGGACCTCGAGAATTTGGTCAACGAGGCGGCTCTCGTCGCGACGCGGCGCAACGCCGACGCGATCGGCATGAACGACTTCACAGAGGCCGTCGAACGAATCGTCGCGGGTCTCGAGAAGAAGAAGCGCGTCCTGACGCCGAAGGAGCGGCAAGTCGTCGCCTATCACGAAATGGGCGCTA
>DASXYQ010000385.1:0-6545 GCA_036502445.1 Roseiarcus sp.
CTATTCGCCCCGCCCCTCACCCGACCTCTCCCCGCAAAGAAGCGGGGAGAGGGGAATATCCCGACGCGCTCGACTAAGTCACATTCCCCGACAGGGCGGCCGCTTCCGGCGTCAGGACAAACAGCGAGAGCCATTGTGCGATCAGCGCTGGTTTGTCGACGCCCTCGATCTCGACCGTCACCGCGTTGATCGCCTGAAGCTCGGTCGGCGAGCGCCGCGTCAGCGACTCCAGCTTGAAGCGTCCGCGGATGCGAGCGCCCGCGCGGACCGGCGCGACGAAGCGGACCTTGTCGAAGCCGTAGTTGACGCCCATCGCGAGGCCTTCGACGCGCGGCAACGCGTCATAGGCGATCGCCGAGAGCATCGACATCGTCAAAAATCCATGCGCGACCGTCCCGCCGAACGGCGTCGCTTTCGCGGCGACGGGATCGACATGGATGAACTGCCGGTCTTCCGTGACCTCGGCGAAGGCGTCGATACGCGCCTGGCTGATCTCGAACCAGCGCGACACCCCGGTCTCCGTCCCGATCTTGGCTTGCAGTTGCGCGATCGTGATCGTGGGCCTCGAGGGATCGAAAAGACTCATGACGCGAATACCTTCATACTGCCGGTCGGCGGCGGTCGATCCCTTCCCGCCTCGCGGGGCCGAGCGAAACGCAAGGGCGTTTCGGGGGGGGTGTCATTGCGAAGCCATGACGGATGAGGGGGATCGAGCGGAGCGAGATGGCTCCGTGGGACACCCGGACGCTCTCGCATTTCCCGCTGAGACGCTCGGCAATAGCCAAGCTGACTGTTTGATCCTTCAGAGCCATCTCGCTCCGCTCGATCCCCCTCATCCGGCTCCAAAGGGCGTTCGAAGAACGCCCGTCTTTCGACTGGCTATGGGGCCACCTTCCCCCGCGAGGGGGGGGAAGGGGCGCCGCAGCCTAATACCCCAAAAGCGTCGCGATCCGATCGGCGTGAAACGCCGCGTCGCCGAACAGCACGGAATCGACGCGCGCGCGCTTGAGAAACAGGCCGATGTCGAACTCGTCGGTCATGCCGATGCCGCCGTGCATTTGCAGGCATTCAGCGGTCGCCTCGCACGCCGTCCGGCTCGCCTTGGCCTTGGCGACCGCGACGTCGAACGGGGCGCTGGGGGCGTCGAGCGCGGTGTTGGTTGCGTCGGCGTCCAACGCCTGCAGAGCCTTCAGCGTCGCCGACCATGAATTCTCGATATCAATATGCATCTTCGCCGCGCGATGCTGCAGCGCCTGGAAACTGCCTATTCTGCGATCGAACTGCTTGCGCTCCTTGAGGTAACTCATCGTCCGCGCGAACGCCTCCTCGGCGACGCCGCACAGCGCCGCGGCAACGACCCCGCGGCCGACGTCGAGCGTCGCCTCGATCAACGGGACGCCGCCGAGCACGGCGTCCCGCGGCACCTTCACCCGCTCGAGGGCGACGCTGGCGACGCGCCTGTTGTCGACCAGCGTGCGCGCGTCACGCGTCAGCCCGGGCGCCTCGGCCTCGACGAGAAACAGCGCGGGTGTACCCGCGAACCTTCGCGATTCGACGATGAAGGCGTCCGCCACTTGGCCGTCCAGCACGAAATGCTTGGCGGCCGTGACCAGCCAATCCTCGCCGGATTTCACCGCCATCGCCTGCGTCTGTTCGATCGGACGGGGGCCTTCGTCGATGGCGAAGGCGACGATCGCTTCTCCGCTGGCGATGCGCGGCAGCCATTTGGCCTTCGCCGCCGCCGACTCGCTGCGTCGCAGCGCGCTGGCGGCGAGCACTGCGGTCGACAGGAAAGGCGAAGGCGCGAGCGCGCGCGCCATCTCGCGCGAGATCAGCCCGGCGCCCGTCACGCCGAAATCCATGCCGCCGAATTCCTGCGGGACTAGCACCCCCGCCCAGCCCATTTCGGCGCACTCACGCCAGAATGTGCGCGAGAAGCCGTCCGGCGAGGCTTCCGCGCGCAATTGGCGCCACATCGCGATCGGCGCCTTGGCGGCGATGGCGCTGCGCGCGGTGTCCATCAGCATCCGCTGGTCTTCGTTCAGCACGAGCATGCGGGCTCACTCCGTCGGCAGTTCGAGCAGCCGCTTGGCGACGATATCGAGCATGATCTCCGAGGTTCCGCCCTCGATCGAATTGCCCTTCGAGCGCAGCCAGCCTTGCGCGACGTCCTGTCCCGGTCCGCCGTTGCCGTCGAAATAGAGACCGTCGCCGCCCGCCAGCGACATCATCAGTTCCTGGCGGCGTTTGTTGAGTTCGGTGCCGTCATACTTCAACAGGGCGGAGCGCGCGCCGAGTTCACCGCCGCCCGCGACTTCCGCGAGATAACGCAGCCGCGTCGCCTCGGAAGCGTAAGTGTCGATCGCCGCGCGCGCGACCTCGGCGCGCAGGACCTGGTCCATGAGATGCCCGTGCGGAGATACGGCCTTGGCCGCTTTGTTCAGCGCCTCGATGTCGAACAGGCTGGAGCCGCCGCCGGCGATCATCTCGCGTTCGTGCGTGAGCAAGTACTTGGCGACGTCCCAGCCGCGATGCAGCGTACCCACGAGGTTTTGCTTCGGGACGACGACGTCGTCGAAGAACGTCTCGCAGAACGGCGATTTGCCGGAAATCAGCACGATCGGCTTGGTCGAAACCCCGGGCGTCGCCATGTCTATCAGAAGGAAGGAGATGCCCTTTTGCTTGGTCGCGGCGGGATCGGTTCGCACCAGACAGAATATCCAGTCGGCCTTGTCGGCGTAGGAGGTCCAGATCTTCTGCCCGTTGACGAGGAAATGATCGCCCCGGTCCTCGGCCTTGGTGCGCAACGATGCGAGGTCCGAACCCGCGCCGGGTTCCGAATAGCCCTGGCACCACCGGATTTCGCCGCGGGCGATGCGCGGCAAATGGGTCCGCTTCTGCTCCTCCGTGCCGAATTTGAGGAGAGCGGGGCCGAGCATCGATATGCCGAAGCTCACCAGGGGAGGGGGGGCGCGGAGCCGCTGCATTTCTTCCGCCAGGATCGCCGAGTCCTCGCGTGAATAGCCCGCGCCGCCATATCCCTCCGGCCAGGTGGGAACCGTGAGGCCCTGCGCAAGGCAGCGCTCGAACCACAGCTTTTGCGGCTCTGACTGGAACACCCAGCGGCGTCCGCCCCAGCAGATGTCCTCCTCGCCGCGCCCGGGCATGCGCAGCTCCCGCGGGCAATTGTCTTTCAGCCACTCGGCAATTTCCGCACGTTCGATCGCCATGAAGCCTCCTCCCGGCAGTCCCGGCGCCGATACAGGGGCCGCGATTTACGCGGCAATCTCCCTGCTTCACGCGCCTTTGTCGATAGCAGAATAGCGAATCCCGCGATCGACAAGGCTTGCCGCTTTCCTCGCTCTCGTCGACTTCCGTTATATCGCCGCTTCGTCGTGTCGCCACGGATGGATCCCCGCTTCTCGCGGGGATGACACACGTCGGCTCGGAGCGCCCTTCCCCTCTCCCCGCCTCTTCGCGGGGAGAGGTCGGGTGAGGGGCTCGGGTGAGTGGCGCACGCTTTCAATTATGCGCCGATCCTTCAGATGACTATCTGTTCGACCGAACAGCCGTGCCGTTTCAAACAGTCCGGCTACTCGCCCCGGCTCCTCACCCGCTCTCCCCGCAAAGGGGCGAGGAGAGGGGACGGTTCGACGCGGGGCGCCAGGCGAGCTAGCGCCCGTGCGGGTCGTGGGAAAGGCCACATCGCGCCGGCGCGAGTCGGTTCATATCGGCTCCCAGGATGAGGGCGCGAATCGTCCGCGCTTGCGAAGGGGGACCATCATGAAGCTCGTAATTTGCATCGCCATTCTGTTCCTCACTCTGGCGGGAGGCGTCGCCTCCGCCATCACCGCGCAACTGCTACCCGCTCATGCCGACCCTTGCGGCGGCTACAGCTGTGAGGCCGCGGGAATATCAGGCGATTTCCCGCGCGGTCTATGACCGATGGTGCTGCTATTCGAACGACGGCGTGGTCACACGCGCAATTGTAGCCGCGCTCGCTGAGCGCGGCGTCGTAGAGCGCCTCATTTTCCGAGAGTAGACCAAGCTGAACCAACGCGGTCAGCGACCACTACAGCAGCGCGCCCGGTCTTTGCTCTTACCGCGTTGTCTCGACGCGACCGACCGCGTTCACGACAAGGTGACATTCAGGAACCATCGGCTCTGCCGACCGTTTCGGGAATTGCCGTGGGGCGGCGGCGGAGTCGCGCCCATGACTATAGCCAACCCCCGTTCGACCGTGCGGATCGCCAAGCATCCCATCCATCCAATGCTCGTGCCGATCCCGATTGCGTGCTTCGTCGGCGCGCTTCTGACCGACCTGGCCTATTGGCGGACGGCAAATGTGATGTGGGCGGATTTTTCCGATTGGCTCGTAACCATCGGGGTCATCGTGGGATTTCTCGCCGCAATCGTCGGGGCTGTCGATTTTCTGAGCAACCGGCTCATCCGCGCCCAGCCGCCGGCATGGCCGCATGCGATCGGCAACATCCTGGTGCTCGTCTTGGCCACGCTCAACATGTTCGTCCATTCGCGCGACGCCTGGACTTCGGTGGTGCCGTGGGGCCTGACCCTTTCGGCGGCGGTGGTCCTGATTCTCTTGTTCACCGGTTGGATGGGCTGGTCGATGGTCTATCGTCACGGCGTGGGAGTCGCAGAATGAGGCGCGCCATCAAACTCTTGGCGCTTGCGGCGACTTGCGCCTCGGCGCTTGGTCTCGCGGCTTGCAACGAAAATTCCTCATTCAATCCGGAGGATCAGGTCGGCCCCAATCCGCCCCTGCCGGAACCGCAGCAATTTTTGTTTCCGCCGATGCGCCTCTCGAAAATCGTGGGCTGGAAGGAGGGTGAAAAGCCGACCGTCGCCCAGGGGCTGAAAATCGAGGCTCTGGCCACGGGCCTTCAGCATCCTCGTTCGCTCTACGTGCTTCCGAATGGCGACGTTCTGGTGGTTGAATCGAAATCGCCCGGCGTTCAACCCATCGCGCGACCCAAAGACTTCATCATGGGCTGGATCGAATCGATGGTCACGTCCGGCGGCGACACCGGGCCGAGCAACCGCATCACCCTTTTGCGATACGGCGATGACGGCAAGCCGCAGACCCGGACCGTGTTCCTCGACCATCTCCACTCGCCTTTCGGGGTGGCCCTGGTCGGCTCCGATCTCTACGTCGCGAGCACCGACGCCATCATGCACTATCCATACAAAACAGGCGACACCGCAATATCGGACGCAGGCGCGACGCTGACGCCGCTTCCCGGCGGTCCGATCGATCATCACTGGACGAAGAGTTTGGTCGCCAGCCGGGACGGCTCACTGCTCTATGTCGGCGTCGGCTCCAACAGCAACATCACCGAGAACGGCTTGGAGGCTGAGAAGAACCGCGCCGCGATCTGGGAAGTCGACCGGGCGAATGGCCGCTGGCGCATCTTCGCGAGCGGCCTGCGCAATCCGAACGGGCTGAGCTGGGAGCCGGAAAGCGGCGCGCTATGGGCCGTCATCAACGAACGCGACGAACTCGGGGACAATCTCGTGCCTGACTACCTGACCTCGGTGAAGGACGGCGGCTTCTATGGCTGGCCATACAGCTACTTTGGCCAGCATGTCGATCCGCGCGTCATGCCGCAGCGCCCCGATCTGGTCGAGAAGGCGATTGTTCCCGATTACTCGCTGAGCTCTCACGTCGCTCCGCTCGGGCTGGTTTTTTACACGGCGAACAGCCTTCCGCAAAAGTTCCGCGGGGGCGCCTTTGTCGGCGAACACGGAAGTTGGGACCGGACAATTTTCAATGGCTACAAGGTCGTGTTCGTGCCATTCAGCGGCGGGCATCCGAACGGCAAGGCCGAAGACGTCGTCACCGGCTTTCTCGATGCGGACCAACACGCGCGCGGTCGACCGGTCGGGCTGGCGGTCGACAAGACCGGGGCCCTCCTGATTGCCGACGACGTCGGGAACACGGTTTGGCGCGTCAGTCCCGCTGGACAATAACCCGCAGCGTGGATGCTGGGCGGCGACGGTGAGATTTCGGCTGCTTCCCGGGCCAGAGAGACCCCCTCCGATGTTTCTGGATGGAATCGGCAAACCGGTATAACTCTCTCTCGGGGAAGAGAGCAGATTCGTGAAGAGATCGCTTTGGGTCGCACTTGCGATCGGTCTGTTGCTGGCGCCGCTGTCATTCGGGCCCGCGCGCGCCGATACGGCGCTCGACATGGGGACTTTCACCTGCCAGGACTGGCTCGACGCCTCGGACGACGAACGCGATCTGATGCTGATCTGGCTGCGCGGCTATCTCGGCGGCCGGGCCGGGACCACTCTTTATTATTCGGATGCGACGCGCACGGATCGGACGAGAATGGAAATCTATTGCCGCGCTCATCTGGCCATCGGCGTAATCAGCGCGATGGGTCTGTTGCTGCATTGACGGCGCGGGACATTGCGGCCAATCACCCGCGCCCAAGGAGCGGGGAGAGGAGGCGGCAGGCGCTATTTCTGCGGCTCGAAAAGCTGGAATGGCAGGCTCGCCGTCCGCCGGTAAGCCAGCAACG
>DASXYQ010000386.1:0-4922 GCA_036502445.1 Roseiarcus sp.
GGCAGCCTCATCGCGCCCGAAGCATCGGCGCCGCGTCCGGCGCCGGCGTCGCCCGCTCCTTCCCGGCGACCTTGAACCACCCGCCGCCGGCGACGGACGCGACATTGCCGAGACCGTAGAATACGAGCGCGAAGGCCAACACCGCGAACAGTCCCCGGCTTCCTCCGAATTCGGCGACGCTGATCCAACCGCCGGCGACCGCGATGACTACCCGCAGTGCGGCGAACATCACGGGCCGGCTGACCTGCCCGGCGCCTTGCGCCGCAAAATACAACGCCAGTCCGCCGCCGAAAAAACCATAGAACGGGCCGACGATTCGCAGATAGCTCGTCCCTACCTCGATCATCTGAGGATCGCGACTGAACAGCGAGAGCCATGCCGCGGGAAAGCAAGCCGCGGCGAGCCCGATCGCTTCGGTGAGCCCAGCGCCGATCGCCGCGCCCGTCCAGGCCACGCGCAACGCGCGTTCGTGCCGGCCGGCGCCGATGCTGGTGCCGACCATCGCGGCGACCGGCGTTCCCAATCCGAACACCAGCGGCACCAGCAGGTATTCCAACCGCACCCCGGCGCCATAGCCCGCGACCGCGGCGGGACCGATGAGGCCGGCGAGGCCCGTCGCGGTCCCGATCGTGATGTTGGTCGACAGGCTGACGATCGAGGACGCCGCGCCGACGCGCAAAATGTCGCGCATCGCCGCCCAGGTCGGCCGCATTGGCGCGACCGGGGGCTTCAGCAAGCCACGGCCGGACCAGATGTACCAGGCGAAGACGATGCAGCCGATCGTGTAGTTCAGCACGACGGCGATCGCGCCGCCGGCGATCCCGAGATGTGGGAACGGCCCGAAGCCGAAAATGAGCATCGGCGAAACTGGTATGAGAACGAGCGCGCCTGCGGTGACGACCGCGGCCGGAAACAGCATGTTGCCTGTGCCGCGGATGATCGCGGCGAACGAATTGTAGAGCCACAACGGAAGCGTTCCGGCGAAGACCACGCCCGAATAGGTAGCCGCGGCTGCGAGCGAACCGTCGCGTCCGCCCATTAAGGCGTAGAGTTTCGGGCCGAACAGCAGCGCCGCGGCCGTCGTGAGCGCGGCGAGCCCTATCGTGATCGCGACCGCGCACCAGACCAGTTCGTTGGCGCGCTCTTTCCGTCCCGATCCCAGTGCGCGCGCGACCGCCGACAGTATGCCCCCGCCCACCGCGCCGGCGGACACCATCTGCAGCAGCATGAATAGCGGGAAAACCAGCGCCATGCCCGCCAGCGCGTCGAGGCCGAGCTTGGCGACGAAATACGTCTCGATGAGCCCAATGGACGTTTGCACCGCCATGACGATTACGTTGGGCAGCGCGAGACGCAAAATCGTCGGCAGGATCGGAGCTTCCAGCAGCAGGCGTGTTCGCGAGTCCATGGTGCGGTTCCTGGAATAAGCGCTTATGCGCCTATCGCTTGACATTTATAAGGGCATATACGCATATTGCAACCCCCTCGACCGTCATTGCGAGCGACAGCGAAGCGATCCAGACTAAGCCGCGGTTGGAGGCCCCTAGTCTGGATCGCTTCGCTTTGCTCGCGATGACCGAGAGGGCGCGAACAGGTCGATCATGACAGCCGTGCAAGAGAACCTTTTAGCCTCGCCCGATCGGAGCGCATGCAATTGCTCCGCGCTTCGCCAGGCGGCTCGCCACGTCACGCAGATCTACGACCGACATTTGGCCCAGGAGGGCTTGCGGTCCACGCAGTATTCCGTGTTGTCGAACCTCAGCCGTCTCGACCGCATTTCGATCAACGAACTGGCGAAAGCGTTGGTCATGGACCGGACCACCCTCGGTCGCGCCATACGGCCGTTGCAGCGCGACGGGCTGCTCACGATCGGCGCTGGCGATGACGGCCGCACGCGCAGCCTATCCCTCACCCCGGCCGGCGAAGCCCGCCTGAAAGCGGCCGCCGCGAAATGGCGAGAGGCGCAAGCAGAGTTCGAAACGGCCTTCGGCGCGAACGAAGCGGCAAATCTGCGGACGACGCTGAGGCGCGTGGTCGCCGAGACGTGAAAGTAATACGCATGTCGTTCCCGTGAAGCAGCAATCCAGCCGCGGGGCCACGACGCGCCGGCACAAACTCAAAAAGCGGGAAGCGGCCGCCTGGGTCGAGTTCTGTAGTGTCGTGGCGTCGCCTGCTCCATTGCCGCGATCCTGAAACTCTGGTTGGGTTTCTGGCCATGGCCGCCCCATCGCATCGTCCGACGAGGATCGTCCCCGCGGCTCCCGAGAACATCGCCGCCGCGGCCGCCACGCTGCGCGCAGGCGGGTTGGTGGCGATGCCGACCGAGACGGTCTACGGGCTCGCCGCCTTGGCGACGTCCGATTCCGCCGCGGCGGCGATCTTCGCCGCGAAGGGCCGGCCGTCTTTCAATCCGTTGATCGCGCATTTCGCCGATACGGCGGCGGCGGCCCGCGAGGCCGATCTCGACCGGCGCGCCGACCGGCTCGCGGCGGCGTTCTGGCCCGGCCCGCTGACGATCGTCGCCCCGGTCTCGGCGTCCTGCCGGATCAGCCTGCTCGCGCGGGCGGGGCTGGATACGGTCGCGTTGCGCGCGCCCTCCCACAGGATCGCGCGCGCGCTGATCGAGGCCGTCGGCGAGCCGCTCGTCGCGCCGTCGGCGAACCGCTCGGGACGGGTCAGCCCGACGCGGGCCGAACATGTCGCCGCCGACCTGCAAGGGCGCGTCGACTGGATTCTGGACGGCGGCCCCTCCCCGCTGGGCTTGGAGTCGACGATTGTCGCCTGCCTCGGCGGGACCATCCGTTTGTTGCGACCCGGCGCGATTTCGCGCGAGTCGCTGGAGGCTGCGCTCGGCGAGGCGATCCCGGCGGCGGCGGGCATCGAGGCGGGCGCGCCGACCGCGCCCGGGCAGATGGCTTCGCATTATGCGCCGCGCGCGCGGCTTCGTCTCGACGCGAAGTCCGTCGGCGAGGGCGAGGCCGCGCTCGACTTCGGCGGGATTCTCGAGGGCGCGGCGGCGGCTCGGCTCGACTTGTCCACGTCGGGCGATCTCGAGCAGGCGGCGGCGCAGCTTTTCGCCCATCTGCGCGCGCTCGACGCCACCGGCGCCGCCACGATCGCCGTGGCTCCGATCCCCGAGCGCGGCCTGGGCGCCGCCATCAACGACCGGCTACGCCGCGCAGCCGCGCCGCGTCCGGGTGATTCGTAGGACAGGGCGGCGGGACGTATTACGGTGAGCCGAGAGCCACGCGGTCGGTTGTCCTGGACGCGATCTTTTCGGCAAGGGGCGGCGTTGATTTTTTGGTCGATACTTCTTTGGGAAAATACGATTCGTGCTAAGGTCTCTTTTGCCCGAGCGCAAGATTTTGGAAAATCGAGGTCTGCTGTTTTTTATTTCGCGTCCCTATGACGCCGTCCCGGAGGAGACCGCCGATCTTTTGAACCGAGGCGTTTCGGTCGCCGGGATCGCGGCGCGGGAGGCTGACGATAACGGAGTCGCCGGGAAATGGCGCCGCAACAGCTTGAAAACATTGAATCCGCGCCGGGAAATGGTATGGGCTCGGACGCCTCGAACCCCAAGATCTGGTACACCGGCGCGCGGCTGATCGTGCGCGACTCCGACTGACAAGTTGCGAGTTGCCGAGTTGCAGAAAAAGGCGCCTAACGCTTTGAAATCGCGCGATGCAGAACTGAAATCGGCGCCTGCGTTCCACCATTACGCCCGGCTCACCAGAGCGCCGGCTTGACCCGGAGGCGTCGCCTGGATGCCCGGCTCGAGGCCGGACATGACGGGGGCGTCCCTCATTCGGTTGTTCGTGGGCGTCGCCTCAGAGCGCAGTCGGCATGGAGATCGGCATGCTCACGCGTTCCGGGTCCGGCTCGGGCGCCTCGAGCCGCGCCGGCGCCTCGCGCTCGATCCTGGCGGTGCGCTTGTGCATCGTCACGAGTTCCTCGGCGGCGGTGGGATGGACGGAGATCGTCGCGTCGAGATCGGCCTTTCTCGCGCCCATCTTGATCGCGATGGCGAGAACCTGGATCATCTCGCCCGCTTCCGAGCCCATGATATGCGCGCCGACGACCCGATCGCTCGCCGCATCGACAACCAGCTTCATGATCGTGCGTTCGCCGCCGCCGGAGAGAGTCGCTTTCATCGGCCGAAAATTCGTCTTGTAGATATCGACGATCGCGAACCGTTCGACGGCTTGGCGTTCGGTCAGGCCCACCGCGCCGATTTCCGGCGTCGTGAAAACCGCGCTCGCGACGTTTTCGTGATCGGCGCGCGCCGACGCGCCCGCGAACAGATGGTCGGCGAGCACATGGGCTTCGCGAATCGCGACAGGCGTCAGATTGATCCGGTTCGTCACGTCGCCCACCGCGTGGATGGAAGGGACGTTCGTCGTCGAGTCCTGGTCGACGACGACTTCGCCGGCGCGGTCCAGCACGACGCCCGCCGCCTCGAGCCCCAGTCCCGACGTGTTGGGCTTTCGTCCCGTGGCGATCAGGACCTGGTCGACTTCGATCGTTTCGCCATCCGAGAGATCTACGCGCAAGCCTTGGGCGGTTTTGCCGATGCGCATCGGCAGGCATCCGAACCGAAACTGGACGCCGGTGCGAGCCATCTCCTCACGCAGGCCGTCGCGCATGTCTTCGTCGAATCCGCGCAAGATATTGCCGGCGCGCATGATCTCGGTGACCTCGGCGCCGAGCCGCCGGAACAACGAGGCGAACTCCACTGCGATATAGCCGCCTCCCACCACCAACAGCCGGCGCGGAAACGTAGCGAGGTCGAAGATCTCGTTCGAGGTGATCGCGTGCTCCAGGCCTTCGACGAAAGGCAGGAACTCTGGCCGGGCGCCGGTCGCAACCAGGATGTGCCTCGAGGCGATCTCACGACCGTCAGCGAGGCGCACCTGATGAGCGCC
>DASXYQ010000387.1:0-5116 GCA_036502445.1 Roseiarcus sp.
TTTTTCCCACCCCTGTGACCCTTCCGCCACTGTTGATTGTCCCTGGACGTCGGTCTCGCGCCGAAACCGATGCCGCATGACGCCCCCCATGATTCAACTACGCCTGGAACGTGCTGATGTTCTACGCGTGCGCCGCGCTGGACCGCAACGGAGTCAGGTTCACCGGGAAGATCGGCGACCGCTGGGAAATGGACTTGTGGGGCGCGAAAGACTTTTACGATAGTTGAGTCGGCTGGTCGGGGCGATGGCTGAGAGGGCGCGCGCGCTATTCCTTCACGACGTAAGTGTGGAACCGTATCGCGCCCGCGTCGGCCTCGCGATAGAGGCCCTGGATTTCCGCCTCGAAGCCGGGGAACAAGTTGGTCCCCCGCTCGAACATCTTCAGGTATTCGATCATCGGGCGCGCCCGGGCGTCGAGCCGCTCGCCGGGGACGATCGTCGCGATGCCCGGGGGGTAGACCACGAACAGCGTTGTCGCGACGCGACCCATGATCGCGTCGATCGGCAGATAGTCGACATTGTTGCGCACCAGATGCCGATCGGCCTCGCGGGGCGTCATCACCACTTCCGGCAGGTGGTCGGGCGAGAATTGCGCTTTCTGCAACGCGCTGACGCCGCCCTCGCGAAAGAATGCGTGCATCTCGCCGCAGAGGTCGCGCAACCGCCGGCCCTTGTAACGCGCGGCGCGGCGGGCGACGAATTCGGGCATCACGTCGTCGAGCAGCGCGTTGTCGTCGTGCAGCCGCTTGAAAGCGACCAGCGCCGAGACGAGCGTGCCCGCCTTGCTCGACTCGACGCCGGGGGTCAGCAGGAACAGCAGCGAGTTGAGATCGTTCTTCTCCGGCACGACGCGGTTTTCGCGCAAGTATTGCGCGACCACCGGCGCGGGAATTCCATGGCTCTCGTAGGCTCCTGTCTTGCGATCGAAGCCCGGGGTCAGCAGGGTGAGCTTGGCGGGGTCGGTGATCGCAAAGCCCGGTTCGAGCTGGGTGAAGCCATGCCAGGCCTCGCCGGGCGCCAGCGCCCAATAGCGCGCGTCGCGCGCGAGTTGGTCCGTCGAGATGCTTTCCCACGGCACGTCGTGAATGGCCCCTTCGCGGATGACGTCGGGAATTTCGACGCGGTCGGGGACGAAGGGATCGAAGAACCACCTCCGCGCGGGGTCTCGCTCCTTCTCCTCGAACTCGCGCCGCACCGCGCGCAGCTTCTTGCGCAGCTCGATGCCGAGACGGATCGTATCGTCCCATAGCACTTCGCCCGAGCGGCCCTTCATCATCTGCGCGCCGACGTCGAGCGAGGCGAAGAGGGGATAGAACGGCGACGTCGAGGCGTAGCGCATGAAGCCTTCGTTGAAGCGTCGATGCTCTACGCGCCGTCGCTGGCCCTTGATATGACGGTCGCGAACATGGATCTGCGAGGCCTGCGAGAAGCTCGCGAGCTGCTTGTGCGCCGACTGCGTAGCCACCACGCCCGGCGAGGCTTCCCCGAGGTTCTTCAGCCCCATCGCGAAGCGACCTTCGTAGATCGGATGGAACTTCATGAAGCCCGCCCAGGCTTCGTCGAACAGAATATAGTCGCAGAGATGACCGATGCGTTCGACTATTCGCCGCGCGTCATAGATGGTGCCGTCATAGGTGCACTGTTCGATCACCGCGACGCGGAACGGCCGCTCGCGCGTCCACGCCTCGCGATCCTTGATGAGCGGGTGGGTTCGTATGCGTTCGCGGATCGCCTTCTCGTCGAGGGCGTCGGGGCGGATCGGACCGATCAGCCCATAGGCGTTGCGGTCGGCCGACAGATAAATCGGAATGCCGCCGCCGATCAACAGCGCGCCATGGTGCGCGGCCTTGTGATTGTTGCGGTCGAACAGGACGAGGTCGCCCTCGGCGACGAGGTTGGTCAGCACGATCTTGTTCGAGGAGGAGGTGCCGTTGAGCACGAAATAGGTCTTCTCGGCGCCGAAGATCGCCGCGGCCTCTTTCTGCGCCGCCAGCGCGGGGCCTTCGTGGGTGAGGAGGTCGCCGAGTTCGAGCACCGAATTGTCGAGGTCGTCACGGAAGATCGCCTCGCCCAGATGCTCGACGAAGATGCGGCCGATCGGGCTGCGGCTGTAGAAGATACCGCCGTTGTGACCCGGACAGGTCCAGAGCTGGTTGCCTTCCTCGGAATAGTCGACAAGCTCGCCGAAGAACGGCGTCTTCAGGGTCTCGGCGTATTGCTTCAGGCGGGAGACGAGGTTCTTGGCGATGAACTCGGGCGTCTCCTCGGCAAGGAAGACATAACCGTCGATGAAGTCGAGCACCTCGACCGGGATATCCTCGAAGCGCTTGCGCCTGACCAGGATCATGATCGGCATTTCGAGGCCGCGCTTGCGCATCAGATTGATCAGCGAGGCGGTCTTGCCCTCGAGGCCTTTCTTGCCCCAGTCGACGACCATGCACCCGATCGCCGCGTCGGTTTGGACAGCGATTTCCGCGTCCTCCAGCCGGCGAGCCTTGGTGACTTGGAATCCCATCCGCTCGATCGCCGCGATGATCTGATTGAAGCGCAGGCCCTCGAGATCGTCGGCGTCGAACGTCGGCGCCGAGAACAGGAACGTGAAACGTTGGAAGTAGTTCATGCTCGGGACCAGGTCGGATTGGCGGGGCGAGCCGTCGCTATACCCCATCCCGCCCTCTGCCTAGCCCCGATGACGATCTCGTGACATCGGCGCGGGAAGATCGGGGCAGGCGAGGGGGTGGGTTGGCCCGATCGCCCAGTTGGGCTACGAGGCGAGCTTCGATCCCTTGCCGGGGCGGCATGAGCGCTCAAACGGGGAGCGTATGAGTTGAGCAATAGGCTACGGCGCTACTTTCCTCCGACGCCCGCGAACTCCGCGGCTCTCCCAAGGGGACGCTCGAAGGTGAGCGCTGCGCGTGTGCTGTCGCGCTTTACTAGGCTGGTCATGCACGGGCTCGAGGCGTGCATCCAGGGCCGACCGCCCCAAGACAATCACGAAGGGCGGCGCCTCGATGCCCGGGTCGAGGCCGGACATGACGGGCTTGCCAAGATCGGGGCCTTACTGCTTCTTCTCCTCGCCGGCCCGGCTCCTGCGCTCGCCGACCCTACGCCGAGCTTCTGGGACCCCGCGCTGCATCTCGAACGGCCGGACATTTCGGGACTCCGCGCGATCCGCTTCCTGACCGACGACGATTATCCTCCGCTGAATTTCACCCGTTCCGACGGCACGCTGGCCGGCTTCAACGTCGAGATCGCGCGCGCGATCTGCGAGGAGCTGCAAATCGGCTGCACGATTCAGTCGCGCGCCTGGGATACGCTGGTCGATTCGCTCGAGACGGGCAAGGGCGACGCGGTGATCGCCTCGATGTCGGCGACGGCGGCGTTGCGTGCGCGCATCGACTTCACCCAGCCTTACTACCAGACCCCGGCGCGTTTCGTCGCACGAAAAGATTTTTCGGTCGCCGACGCGACGCCGGCGACGCTCGCGGGCAAGTCGATCGGCGTCGTCGCGGGTTCCGCGCACGAGGCCTACCTTGCAACCTTCTTTCCCGGGGTCTTGCGCAAGCCTTACCCCGATTTTGCAGCGATGCGCGACGCCCTGCGCGCCGGCGCGATCGAAGCGATGTTCGCCGACGGCCTCACCCTCGCCGTCTGGATGGCGGGCGAATCGTCGGCCGATTGCTGCGCGTTCAAGGGCGGGCCGTACCTCGAAAGCCGCTTTTTCGGCGAAGGAATCGGAATCGCCGTGCGCAAGGAAGATTCGAATCTGCGGCGCGCCATGGACTGGGCGCTCGCGAGGATCGGCGAGCGCGGCGCCTACGCCGAAATCTACCGCAAGTATTTCCCGATCGGGTTTTATTGAGCGCCTGTCAGGAAACAACCGCCCCATCGGTCATTGCGAGCAAAGCGAAGCAATCCAGCGGCGCCGCGTGCGACGCGCTCCGCGGTCGGGGAGCCGTCGCCGGAAGAGCGAGGGACCTCCGGCCCCTCACCCCGCTTTCGGCGCCTTCGGCTCGAGATGGCCACCGAAACCCTTGCGCATCGCGGAGATGATCTTTTCCGCGTAGGTGTGGCTCTGGCGCGAGCGGAAGCGCGTGAACAACGCGGCCGAGAGCACTTCGGCGGGCACCGCTTCCTCGATCGCCGCCTGCAGGGTCCAGCGGCCTTCGCCCGAATCCTCGATGAAGCCCGAATAGGATTCGAGCTTCTCTTCCTGCGCCAATGCGCTGGCGGTCAGATCCAGCAGCCAGGACGAAACGACGCTGCCGCGCCGCCAAACCTCGGCGACGTCCGCGAGGTCCAGCGTGAAGCGATGCTCGGGGCGGACGCTCTCGACGTCCGCGTTGCGCAGGATGTCGAAGCCCTCGGCATAGGCCTGCATGAGGCCATATTCGATGCCATTGTGCACCATCTTGACGAAATGCCCGGCGCCGCACGGCCCGGCGTGCATGTAGCCTCGTTCGACGCGGGGATCGCGGTCGTGGCGGCCGGGCGTCGCGGGGATATCGCCCCGACCGGGCGCCAACGCGGCGAAGATCGGATCGAGACGGCGAACCTCGCCGGCGTCGCCCCCGATCATCATGCAATAGCCGCGCTCCAGCCCCCAGACGCCGCCGCTGGTGCCGACGTCGATGTAATGCAGCCCTTTGGCGGCCAACGCGGCGCCGCGCCGGATGTCGTCGCGCCAGAACGTGTTGCCGCCATCAATGATCACATCGCCTTTGGCCAGGTGCGTCGTCAGCTCTTCGATCGTCGCTTCGGTCGGCGCGCCCGCGGGCAACATGACCCAGACAGCGCGCGGCGCTTCGAGCTTGGAGACGACATCGGCGAGCGATGTCGCGGCGACGGCGCCCTCGGCGGCGAGCGCCTGGCCTGGCGCGGGATTGCGATCGAAGACGACGCAATGATGTCCCGCGCGCTTCAGGCGCCGCACGATATTGGCGCCCATGCGCCCGAGTCCGATCATTCCGAGCTGCAATTGCGCCCCCTCCCCAGGTGAGTATCGGTCCTCAGTCCTTGGCGCGCTCGACGTAGGTTCCGTCTTCCGTCTGGATCACGATCCGTGTGCCGGGCGAGACATGCGGCGGCACCATGACCCGCGCGCCATTGGAAACCT
>DASXYQ010000388.1:0-3331 GCA_036502445.1 Roseiarcus sp.
CTCAGTCAGCAACAAACGCTCAGTCACGGGGCGATCGGGCCCGGTCGCTACGTGTGCATCGCGGTCAGCGACGCCGGCCGCGGCATGGACGAAGCGACCTTGCGCCGAATTTTCGAACCGTTCTTCACGACACGATCTAGCGGGAACGGCCTGGGTCTCGCGACGGTGCGCGAGATAGTTCGTGAGCATGGGGGAGCCTTGAATGTTCGCAGCACCCCGAACGGCGGGAGTCGCTTCGAGGCCTTGTTGACCTGCATCGCCGCGGTCACCCCTGTTCCCGCCTTGCGCCCGCCCGCGTTGCCGCTCGGAGGCGGAGAGACGGTGCTGATGATCGAGGACGATCGCGAGCAACGGCTTCGCGATGAGGAGATATTGGCGGCGCTCGGCTACGAGCCGGTAGGATTCGCACGCGAGGAAGATGCGATCGCATCGCACTTGATGGCGTCGAAGCGATTCGACGCGATTGTGATCGGTGGCCTGCCCCCGCTGAAGTCGGCGCTCGCTTGCGCCGCTTCGCTTTGCAAGGCGGCTTCGGATCGGCCGATCCTGATGGCGACGGCCTCGGTCGACGAGATCGACGCCAATGCTTTGATAGCCGCGGGCGTCTCCGAAATCGTCCGCCGACCCTTGGTTGCGACCGAGATCGCCGCCGCGCTCAAGCGCTGCTTGGCGGCGCGCCTCACGGCCGTCTCGACGGACGCCGGATAATCGCCCAAGGCGCAGCTGTGTATAATTTTTTTAGAACAACCCCCTTCACGCCGCCCTCTCCCACAGCGCCGCGCCCCTCTCAAAAATGGCCCCGCCCGGAGGCCGCCGGCGGGGCCAAAGTCGGGTTGACTACGCGGGGCTTGGGGCGCACCGCACTTTGATTTTATGGAGGGCCGTTCCTAGCGGTCAAGCCGTTCATTTGCGAGCCAGCGCCGTCCTATAATTAGACAACTCACCCGATTAGTGGACCCGTATATTCTCACGCCGCCCGTTCCCAAAGCCCGCCGCGCCATTCTCGCCCGTTTGCGTGAAAATGGCCCCGCCTGGCGCCTGGGGGGGTTCGCCGGGCGGGGCCAAGGTTGACGCGGGCACTATTCAGGGATCGCTCGCGCCAAATAACTTATACGCGCTGGCGTTATTCTTAGTCAAGCAGTCTTTTCCGCAACGCCGGCCCATCTCCCCCGTTCGCGCGACAACCCGCGCTGCAGCATCCCATTGAGCGCCGCCCCGACGCTCCGGCCGCGCTCGGGCAGCGCGACTACAGAGGTGTTTTCGGTTCAAAACCGATCCTTGCGTCGGCGGATTTCGGCGAAAACGGACGCCGGATCGGCGCCCGGCATTCCGACCGCGGCCTGCACGGTCGACTGCTCGGCGCGCAGGAATGGGTTGGTCGCCAGTTCCAGATGTATGGTCGTCGGCACCGTCGGTTTTCCGGAAGCGCGCAAGGCGGCGATCTTTTCCGCCCGGTCGACCAGCAGCCCATTGTCGGGTTCGATCGTCAGCGCGAACTTGGCGTTGGCCGCGGTGTATTCGTGGCCGCAATAGACCTCGGTCGCTCCCGGCAAAGCCGCGAGCTTGACCAGCGAATCCCACATCACCGCCATCGGTGTCTCGAACACCCGGCCGCAGCCGAGCGCGAACAGCGTATCGCCGCAGAACGCGATCTCGTCCCCCTCGAACCAATAGGCGATGTGTCCCGCGGTGTGGCCGGGGGTTTCAATGACCTTGGCTTCGAGATCCCCGACATGCGCGTAAGAGCCTTCTTCGACCTGGACATCGAGCGAGGCGATGCGGGAAGCCTCCTTCGCGGGGCCGACGATGCGCAAGTCGGGATAACGCGCCTTCAGGCCCGGAATGCCCTGCGTATGGTCGGCGTGGTGGTGGGTGATCAAGAGATCGGTCAGTTTCCAGCCCCGCGATTGCGCGGCCGCGATCACTGCGTCGGCGTCGGGCGCGTCGATGGCGGCGGTAGCGCCCGTCCCGGAATCGTGAATGAGAGCCCCGTAGTTGTCGGTGAGGCACAAAAACTGATGCACGTGGGTCGTCATGGCGGCCTTTCCTCTGGGACGGCGGTCGGCGCTTTGATAGCGGTTCGCGGTTCGGGCGCCAATGGCAAGACAAGGAATTGCGCAACCGCTCCGACTCGTCCAAGCTCACGCTCGTCCAAGCTGATGGCGCTTGCGCTGCGACGGCGACAGATGGCTCTCGATGTCAACGACCTCAATGTATTTTATGCTTCGCCGCTGGGCGAGGTCTCGCGCCGCCTGATCGGCCGGGTCCTCCGGGCGCGCTGGGACAATTGCGGGGGCCTTTCGATGCTGGGGCTCGGCTTTTGCGGCCCGTATCTCGATCGGTTTCGCGACGAGGCGGTGCGCGCGCTGGCCTTCATGCCCGCCGCGCAGGGCGTCGTGCATTGGCCGACTTCCGGCCGGTCGGCGTCCGCGTTGGTTTTGAGCGACATGTTGCCGCTGCCGGACGCCTGCATCGATCGCGCGCTGATCGCGCACGGCCTCGAGACGGCGGAGCATCCCAACGCGGTGCTCGAGGAGATCTGGCGAGTGCTGACGCCCGGCGGGCGGGCGATCGTGGTGGTGCCCTCGCGCGGCGGCGTCTGGGCGCGCGCGGACGGCACGCCGTTCGGGCAAGGGACGCCGTATTCGAAATCGCAGTTGCGCGAGCTGCTGCGCGAGGCGCTGTTTTCGCCGGTCTTCTGGAGCGAGGCGCTCTACGCGCCGCCCTTCCGACGGAAGTTCTTCGTCAATTCCGCGCCGGCGATCGAACGGGTCGGCGCGGCCATCGGCCTGCCTTTCGCGGGCGTGCATGTCGTGGAGGCGACCAAGCAGGTCTATCGGCCGGTGACCGTGCGGCAGCTCGCGAGGAGACGCGTGCGCGCGCCGGAGCCGACGTTGGCGCCGACCACGCGGCGCGAGCGACTATAGACGCGGTCGTTTCAGTTTGGTCTACACTCGGCGAGGGGGGCGCTCTAACGAAGGCCGCGCTCAGCGAGCGCGGCTACGCGTCGCCGAGCCGATTGGCGCCGGGCGCTGAACATGCTTTCTACCGATCGAAGCTCCAACAACGAGACCTCGAAGATGCCGAATTCCTCCCCGCTGCTCGTCCTGCTGCGCCACGGCGAGAGCGAATGGAACTTGAAGAACCTGTTCACCGGCTGGAAGGACCCCGACCTGACGCCCAAGGGGATCGAGGAGGCCAGGGCGGCGGGTCAACGGCTGAGAGCGCGCGGCCTCGCCTTCGATCTCAGCTTCACTTCCGCGTTGATCCGCGCGCAGCATACGCTCGATCTCACGCTCGCCGAGCTGGGGCAGACCGGCCTGCCGATCGT
>DASXYQ010000389.1:0-3929 GCA_036502445.1 Roseiarcus sp.
GACGGCGCGCGACGACGCGTGCGGGGCGGGCCGAGGCCGCCCTCGAGCCGAAGACGTGGAGCTGTTCTTGCCCCTTTCCGATGCCTGGGACGCAGACCTCTTCCTTCGTTTCGAGACCGAGCGCGCCTGGCCGGCGCGCGATCTCATCGCCAAGGTCGACGCCGCGCCGCGCCGCGCCTTCGATCTGGGATGCGGGCCGGGCTCGAGCACGCGGCTGCTCGCCGAACGCTTTCCCGATGCCGAAGTCACCGGCGTCGACGCCTCTCCGCACATGCTCGCCGAGGCGCGGCGGCGTCTGCCGGGCTTCGCCTTTGAGCAGGCGGATATCGCCGAATGGCGGCCGGCGCAGCCGCCCGATCTGATCTTCGCCGACAGTGCGCTGCAATGGGTGGCGGATCACGAAGCGCTTTTCCCGCGGCTGATGGAGCAACTGGCCGAGGGCGGAACGCTGGCGGTCCAGATGCCCGACAATCGCCAGGAGCCCTCGCACGCGCTGATGCGGCTGATCGCGGCCGACGGGCCATGGTCGGATCGGCTGGTGCCGATCGCCAAGACCCGCGCGGTGATCGCCACGCACTCCGATTATTACAACTGGCTGCGGCCGCATGCCGCCTCGCTCGCGATCTGGCAAACGACCTACGTTCACCCCCTCGCGAACATCGACGCCGTGGTCGATTGGTTCCGCGGTTCGGCGCTACGGCCGTTCCTGGCGCCGCTGGACCCCGACGAGCGCGCCGAGTTCCTCCGCCGCTACCGGCGCGAACTCGCCGAGTCCTACCGCGTCGAGACGGATGGGCGCGTGCTGTTCCTCTATCCCCGCCTGTTCATCCTCGCCCGCAAGCCGTCGGCGTAGCGGCGCGAATTCACTACAAAATATCGATGCGGGCATCGCGACGCTTCCCTGCAAAGCTGGAGGCGGCGCGAGTAATGCGGGTAGCCGACTCGCGCAGCTCCGTCAGTCGAGGTAGCTGACGACACCCGATTGCAGGTCGTAGATCGCCGCCGCGATCTTCAGCTTTCCCGCGCCGGCGAGACCGGCGAGCAGCGTACTCCCCGCGGTCAGGCGTGCGGCGGTGCGTTTGGCGCTTTCCTTTGCGGTGTTGGTGACGAAATCGCCAGTCGCCTTTCGCACCGCGATCGCCGCCGGCAGAATGGGTTCGATCATCGTGCCGATCGCGCCGGGATACGATGCATTCTTGGTGACGACGTCGCACGCCGCCTTCACCGCGCCGCAACTCGTGTGGGCGAGGACGATGATGAGCGGCGAGCCCAGCACGGCGGCGCCGTATTCGACGGTGCCGAGGGTCGCGGTGTCGACGAGATTGCCCGCGTTCCGGGCGACGAAGATTTCGCCCAAGCCGTGACCGCCGAATATCAGCTCCGGGGGCACGCGGCTATCGGCGCAGCCGATGACGGTCGCCCACGGCGCCTGATGCGCGGCGACTTCGCTCCGCTGTTGCGTGAGGTCGATCGAGCAGAGTTCTGGATGGCTTGCATAGTTCGCGTTTCCGGACTTCAGCGCGGCGAACGCCTCGTCGGGAGAGAGGGCGGTCGCCGCGCCTTCGGCGGCGTGCGCCCGCTGCGGCAGCCCGCCGAGCCCGAGCGCGACGAGGCCCGCCGCGCCCAATTTCATCAAATCTCGCCGATTGGCCCCTCGGTTGTCGCAATTGCTGCACATCGCACAGTCTCCCCGTTGTGAAAAATACGCCGCGTGGTCGGCCTCGTGATCCAGAGCGCCATCTGAACCGAGAACGCTCCCGCGACTCCGGCCCCTCGGAAATCTGCCTCATTCCGTCCCGCAAATCGAGCGTATCACGATTGGCCTACGAATGTACGATCGCCAGACACGTGATATCGTCGAATTGCGGCTGCCCATCCGCGAAGGCGTGTACCGCGGCATTGACGCAGCCGGTCCAGTCCGTCGCGCGGGCGCACTTCTCCGCGCTCAGCAGATCGATGAGGCGCTGGTCGCCGAACTCGCGCGCCTCGCGATCGACCGCTTCCGTCACGCCGTCGGTGTAGAGCAGCAGAACATCGCCCGGCCGCAAATGCGCCCTGCGGACATTGACTTTGAGGCCGTCGAACATCCCCACCGGCAGACCGCCGGCGGCGAGACTTTCGACGGTCCCATCGGTGCGGCGCAGCAACGCCGGAGGGTGGCCGCAGCTCACATATTCGACTTCGCCAGTCATGGGATCGAAGGCGGCGTAGACGAGCGTCGCGAAATGGTCCGCGGGATAATTGGTGGTCAGATACGCGTTCGCCTTCAGGATCGCGGCGGGCAGATCCGGCTGCTCCCGCAGGTTGATGCGTATCAGCGTCTTGGTGATGCCCATGAACAGCGCGGCCGGCGCCCCTTTGCCGCAGACGTCGCCGACACCGAGCGCAATGCGCCCGTCCTCGAGCCGGACCAGATCGAAAAAGTCGCCGCCGACGTCGCGCGCCGGCGTCATCGCGGCGCAGACGTCGACGCCCGATGTCTCGGCGAATTCCCGCACATCGGGAAGCAGCGCGCGCTGGATCATCGCCGCGGCAGCCATTTCGTCATCGCGTTGGCGTCGCAGCAGGATCTGCTCCGCGAGGCGATTGAAAGTCTCGCCGAAGTCGGCGAGGTCCGGCAGCGGGTTGCGCAGTTCGGCGAGGAATTCCGGTCCGAACTCCTGCCGCTCCAGCGCGGCGAGCGCGTGCGTGTAGAGGCTCATCGCGCCATTGACCCGGCGCAGGCGTTCGCCCATGCGACCGATGACGTCGATCAGCAGCGTCGGCGACGCGAGTGCTGCCTCGAGAAGCGCGGACCGCTCGACGCGCAAGGCCTTCACTCGGCAGAGAGCGCGCACCGAAGCCGTGCGATTGAACTGCGCCAGCGCGCCCATTTCGCCGACGAGACAGGGCGCCGACAGCCGCGACATCGGGATCGCGCCGTGCGCACTCTCGGACGCGACGACGATTTCCCCTTCGAGGATGAGGTCAGCGTGCTCGCTGGGCTCGCCCTGCGTAATCAGCGCTTCGCCGGCTTCGAACGTGAGCCGACGCGCCGCCGCGATCAGGCGAGAGAGGTTTTCCTCGGAGAGATCGCGGAACGCGCCGACCGCCCGCACCGCGGCGCGCAATTCCGAAGCTTCTGTCATGTCGCCTGTAGGTCTACGCCAGCGCCCGTCGCGCGTCGAATTCCAGCTCGACGAGGTTGCGGCCGCTCTCGTGGCGGTAGCTCATCCGGCGCGTGAATTTTTGAAGCAGACCCGTGCCGTAGCCGCCGATTTCGAAATCCTCGCAGCGTTGTTCGATGCGCTTGGCGGGCACGACCGTAGGGTTGAACGGGACGCCGTCGTCGCGGACCTCGACGGAGAGGCCGTCCGCGGCCGCATTCAGCGCGACGGTCACGACGCTCGCCCGGCCGTGTTGAACGGCGTTGAGAAACAGTTCCTCGACGCAGAGACCGATCGCAAACGCCGTTTCGGACGGCAAGCCGAGCCGTTCGCAGGCCTCCACTAGCCAGCCCTCCGCCTCCATGGCCGCTTCGATCGTGCCGGAGAATTCGCGGGAAGGCGTCGTCGCGGAGCGCGTTTCGTTCATGCTTTTGCCTTCGTCAGCGCCGTGGCGGCGGCGGCGAAATCGGGATAGAGATCGACGATCTCATCGAAGCCGGTGGAGCGCAGCACTTTCTCCACGTTCTCGTCGGCGGCGCAAACCGCCATGATCGCTTTCCGACGGATCATCGTCTTCGCGCTCAACATCAGCGTGCGCACGCCCATCGAGGCGAGGAACGAAACCTGTCCCATGTCGACCACGAGGGCCTTCGCGCTCCCCGCGATCGCGCTGAAGCGCAGGTCGACCTCCTGGGCGCCTGCGATGTCGAAGCGACCCTTCAACTCGACCCGAGTTATTCCGTCCTCGGCTTCCCGAACCTGCATGTCCATTGTAACTGATCC
>DASXYQ010000390.1:0-2631 GCA_036502445.1 Roseiarcus sp.
TTGTCGCAGACCGTCGCGGAGCTCGCCGCGCAATATTGCGGATAGAGCGGGACCAGCAGGATTCGGTCGCAGCCGGCGGTCTGCAACGCGGCGAGGCGGTTCGCTATCGAAGGCTTGCCGTAACGCATCGCCCAGTCGACCACGATCGGGCGCGCACTGCGGCGGGCCGTGAGCAGGCCGCCGAGCTTTTCCGATTGCGCCCTCGTGATCGTCTTGAGCGGACCCTCGTCGCGCTCCTTGTTCCAGATCGAATCGTAGTCCCGACCCTTCACGCTCGGGCGACGCGTCAAGATGGCGAGGTTGAGGATCGGCCACCAGAGCCAGCGTGGCGTTTCGATCACGCGCCGGTCGGAGAGAAATTCTTCGAGATAGCGGCGCATCGACCAATAGTCGGTCGCTTCCGGCGTGCCGAGATTGACGAGCAGCACGCCGACGTGGCCGCTTTTCCCGGGCGGGTGGCCAGCCGGACGCGCCTCGGGGAAAGTTTCCGGAGTCGGGGGCGCGTTCATTTAGGGGCGCCGGAGGCGCCGCCTAATGTCATGCTCGCGAACGCGAGCATCCAGGACGCCACGACCCGTGCAGTATTTTGACGCTCTGGCATTGCTTGCGCAGCGCTTCTACCTGGCGCCGGCTCATCGTGGCCCCGCGGCTGGATACCCGCTTTCGCGGGTATGACAAGGAGCGAGAGCGAAGCAACCCAGACCGAGCCACCCTCGCCGCCCCCCTGGATGGCTTCGCTTTGCTCGCAATGACGGTTTGTTATCGAGTCCATTCAAGCCGGCGTGAAATTCGTCGCAACGCCGTTGATGCAATACCTGAGGCCGGTCGGCGGCGGGCCGTCGGGGAAAACGTGGCCGAGGTGCGATCCGCAGCGCGCGCAGTGCACCTCGGTCCGCGTCATGCCATAGCTGCGGTCGACCGTGGTCTCGACCGAGCCCGGCACGGGATCGTCGAAGCTCGGCCAGCCGGTGCCGCTCTCGAACTTCCTCTTCGATTCGAACAGCGGCTGGCCGCAGGCCGCGCAGGAAAACACGCCCGGGCGCTTCTCCCAGTTGAGCGCACAGGAGCCTGCCCGCTCGGTGCCGTGCTCGCGCATGATGTGATATTGCTCTGGCGTCAGGAGCTTGCGCCATTCGTCGTCGGTGTGGGCTACGGGATAGCTGTGTGTGTCCATCATCTCTCCAAAGCGTTCTATCAAACCAGCGGCGCGGAGCGCAACGCATCTTGCTCCTCATTCGCGCTTCCGTGGGGCTTGTTACCTCGCGGCGGCGTGTCCTGACGCCGATTTGGTCATGAATTGCGCCTTTGCAAGCGTGGCGAACGCGCCCGCGGCCCCTCTCGCCGCTTCTTTGCGGGGAGAGATGCTATGGGGCGGGCGGCGAAAATAGTGCACCATCGCTGCCGTCACGACCACGATGGAGCGCTCCATGTCCAAACCTGTCGATCTGAGCAAGTCTCTCGCCGCCCTGGATCAAGATAGCACATTGATCGTCGTCATTGAATTGAGCCGGTCGAGTTGGCTGGCCGCCGCGCGCGCCGGGCGTCGATCGCGATCCGCTGAAGAAGCTGAAGCCGGACCCGGAACAGCTGTTCAAGTTGATCGACCGCTGGCGCGAGGAGTCGCGCCGGGCCGGACGCGTGGTGTGTCGGGTCTGCGTCGCCTTCGAGGCGGGGCGGGACGGATTCTGGCTCGCACGGTTGCTCCGCCAGCACGACATCGAGGCCTACGTCATCCATCCCACGAGCATCCCGGTGAAGCGGGATCATCGCCGCGCCAAGACCGATCGGCTGGACACCGCGCTGTTGATGCGCGCTTTCCTGGGCTGGCTGCGCGGCGAGGCTGACCATTGCAGCATGGCGGCGATCCCGACGTTGGAGGAGGAAGACGGCAAACGCCCGACCCGCGAGCACGAGAGCCGGGTCAAGACCCGCAGCCGCATCGTCAATCGGATGAAGGGGGCGCTGGCGCGGCTGGGCATTCAAGGCTTCAATCCGAAACTGCGCAAGGCGGCCGAGAAGCTCGAACATCTGCGCACCGGAGCGGGCGAGCCGCTGCCGCCCAACACCCTGGCCGAGCTGCGGCGCGACATGGCGGAACTGCGCTTCGTCGCCGATCAGATCAAGCAGATCGAGAAGACGCGCGAGACGCGGCTCGAAAAGGCCCCCGATGAAGGCATGCACCCGATGGTCCGTCTGCTGGCGAGCATCAAGGGCATCGGCCTCGAAACGGCGGAGATGCTGGTGGCGGAAATCCTTTCGCGCCACCTGCGCGACCGCCGCGCCGTGGCTCGCTACGCCGGCTTGACCGGGTCGCCCGACGAAAGCGGCTCCAAGCGTCGCGAGAAAGGGCTGGCGCGGGCGGGCAATGGGCGCGTGCGGCGCGGCATGATCCAGCTCGCCTGGCGATTCCTGATGTTCCAGAAGGAAAGCGCGTTGGCCAAGTGGTTTGAGGCGCGCACCGTCGATGGGCCGCGCGGCGTACGCAAGACGATGATCGTCGCGATGGCGCGCAAGCTGCTGATCGACCTTTGGCGCTTCGTCGAAGACGGCGTCGTGCCCGTCGGCGTCGTGCTGTTCGACCCGGCGGGTTGAGCCGGGACATCGAACGCCTGGGCTCGAAAGACGCCTCGG
>DASXYQ010000391.1:0-4348 GCA_036502445.1 Roseiarcus sp.
ATCTCGGCGAAGATGCTCATGTCATGCCGCGTGAGATCGGCTGCGCATGCGCGTCCGCCGAGGAAAGCCGGCAGATCCTTCAGCTCGTCGGGTCCGCGCTCGAAGGGCGCCCCGAATTCGCGCGAGAGCTCGGTCAAATCCGCGCGGCAGCGACCGGGAACGATGACGCGCGAGGCCTCGACGGGACGCGGCAGCCGGCGAGCGATGATCGCCTGGGTCATCAGGGCGGCCACTTTTACGCCGATATCGACGATCGCCCATTCAAAGTCCGGCCGTTGGACCTGAGCCAGCACCCGCTCCAGCCGCGGCCGCGCGAGATGGCCGGTCAAGAACAGGATGCGCTCGGTCATCGCGGGTCGGACATTGCTTCGCCGGCCAGCTCCTGCCGCCGGCGGGCGATCGCTGCGACGAGTTGGTCGAGCGTTTCGGCGACGGTGGTCGCTTCAAACCCTTTGAGCAATTCCGTGTTGGCGAGGTCGATGCGGCGCGGGTACACCTTGACGAGGCCCTTCGGCGCTTCGGTCTCGAGCTCGGGCGCCGTGTCGCAAGCAAACACGACGGTCGGCACGCGACACTTGCCGGCCTGGGCGAAGACGTTGGTGGTCAGCGTGTCGGATATCCCGACGACGAATTTGGCGACGGTGTTCGATGTCGCCGGCGCGACGACCAGCGTGTGATATCCGCCGTAGTAGAACTGGCCGACCGGAGGCGAACTCGCGGTCGTGTCGCGGAACACTCGCGCGCTCGCCGGCAAGGCCAACTCCTGCTTATACATTCGCAGCACTTCGTTCGCGGCGCGGCTGACGAACAGATCGACATCTTCGAGGTCGCGGATCAGCCCAAGGCATTCCTTGAAGAAATGTCCGGAGCCTGTCAGCGCCCATCCCCAACGCGGCGTTTTGACCTCAGCCATCGCGGGACAACCTACTTTATTCGCCGAGAACGCCGGCAAACCGCGGTTCGATCGGCGCACCCAGCAGTTCCGACGCGCGCGCGTGATCCGCGGGGCCGACGAAGACCGCCTCCGCGCTCGCGGCGTCCAGATACTGCGCGAACAGCGGATCGACGATTTGCCGCGCCGCGAGATCCGAAATGTTCGGGCGATCGCCGAACGGCGCGCCGTGTTTGACCAGCATCACCCGTCTCGAGCCGATGCATCGCGCAAGCCATGCGGCAAGGCTGTCGGACGTGACGTTCCACGATGACGGGACGCAATCCGCCGCGTCGAGCGCCATTTTCGTCGCCATCCAGACGGGCGTTCGGCCCTCGCGCAGGGTTTTGCGAATTTGCGGCAACGACGCCGCCGGGACCAGGGCGGGTTCGAGACTGCAAATCGCCGTGCCGAATTGCTCCATCGCCAGCAATGCCATTTGATGCGCCGCACCATCGTCGAATCCCATTGCGGCCTGCATCCTGCGAACCTGATCGGCGAACAAACCGCCGCCAGGCACGAGGATCGCGCGCCCCCGGCAACGCGCCAACATGGCCAGCCAATCGCGAAGGTGCGGTTCGAGCGCGTGGCTGCCGCCGAGTTTGACGATCGTGAGCTCGTGGCGAAAGTTCACCATGCCGGAGCGTCACGAGGCGCGCTTCGGCTCGGAAGAGGCGACCGGACTGGGGAACAGTTGATGAACGCCGCTCGATTCCGCGACGCGTTCCCGCGTGATTTCGACGCCGACGCTGCCAGGCCTGATGTCCAGCTTTTCCACGCGCACGATGACGCGAGCGACTCGCGGATGAGCCAGCACGACCGCTGCGACCCGCTCGGCGAGTTCTTCCACAAGTGTGATATGTCCCTCCGCGACGATCAAACCGATGCCGTCCGTAACGACGTCGTAGGACAGCACGTCGCGCATGTCTGCGGGAACATGATCGAGCCGCCGGACGTCGATATCGACGTTGAAGCGCACGCGCTGCGAGTTTTCACGTTCGTGCGCATAAGCGCCGATGCGGACGGGCAAAACAAAATCGCGTACAAAAATACGGTCGGTCGCGCCGCTGTTCTTCCTCGGATCGCTCGCAAAACCCTGCGCGGCGAGCAAGCGATAATCGGCGCGAGAGACGACTTTGGCGGCCGATGTCGATTCATCGCTGCGCGGGATCAGGTCGCGGACCCGGCGCACCGCCTCCGCATCGATCCGGCCGCCGCGTCCATTCTCTCCGCAAAGAGCGCCGCGGAAGCCGAGGAAATCCGGCGAGAGCGGCAACAGGCGCGGGATATCGGGCAAATCGAGCGATCCCGCCAAGCCCGCCACGAGCCCCTGGGCGTGAAAAGCATCGATGAATTGCGTCAGCGACGTCGGATCGTAGAGGTCGAGCAGGCGTTTCTCACGCTTCTGAGCGGTATCGATCATCGCACCCGTAAATCCGGCCTGCCGCATCAGCGGAGCGAGCGCTGCGTCGGCGCCGTGGTCGGCGAACACCACGCCGATGATCTTCACTCGCGGCGCCGCTGACGCGAGTGCGCGGATGCAAGCCTCGCGCCTGGCGTCCGGAAACAGGCCGATCTTGACGTAGTCGACGCCGGTCGCGGCGAGCGCCCGAGCCGCCGCGACAATTATTTCGGGCTCCATCGGCAGATCGCCGGCAACCGCGCTGACCGGCGCCCTCCCGGCAATTTCGGCGACAATTTGGCGCACCGATTCCGGTGCGAGCGCCCCTAGCGCGCCGACCCCAGGATCCTTCGCATCGATGAAGTCCGCGCCCTGCTCGCACGCGATCCTGGCTTCATCCGCGCTGGCGACGCTGGCGAGAAAACCGGTCAACTTGTTTGTCCCAAATAATGAGCAAATGCCTGACGCAGTATAAGCCCGCGCGAATCGATGGCAAGAGGCGAGCAAGAGGCGTCGCTACGCTTTTCGCATCCCCGAGGTTGGAGTAGACTGCAAAGATCCAGAGTGCCCGGGCTAAAAAAAACAAGGCGGCGGCCCGCCAAGGGAGAGCGAAGTGGCGGCTACAGCGAGTCGGTTGGCGTTTTTGGTCCTTGCGGCGATTCCATGGGCCACCGGTCCCGCGAAAGCGTTGGATCCTCGATATCCCGATTGGCCGTGCCAGCAATTGAAAGTGCCTGGTATTTCGGTCGCCAGCGTCTGGACCGGGCCGCCGATCGATTCAGTCGACCAGCAGCAACTCGCGGAACTGAAAGACTCGGACCTCGCCGCGCGTTTGGCCGCGCGCCGGACGCCGATGGATGAAGCACGGAAGCTGATCGAAGGGTTTCTCGCGGGCGCCGGAGCGGCGAAGCAGGCCCGAGCCACGGCGCTGTTCGCAGAACTCTATTCGATACTCGATGCGCAGCGCAACGAATTGATGAACGGGATCGAGCGGTTTTCGCACAAGGAGAAGGCGATGGCCGAGGATATTCGCGCCAACACCCGCAAATTGCAGCAGTTGCAAGATGTGGCAAACGGCAATCAGGCGGAAATCGACCGCCTCGCCAATCAGCTGGCCTGGGAGACGCGCATTTTCGAAGACCGGCGGAAGTCGACGTCTTATGTGTGCGAAGTGCCTGTCCTGATCGAAAAACGATTGTTCGATTTGGCGCGCGCGATTCAGGACGCTGCGAACGCCAACCCGGCGGCGAATTGAGCCTTCCCCCGTTGCGGGGGAGGTGGCGATCGCTAAGGGCGTGGTTCCGGCATGGCTTCTCGCAGCGGTAAGCCGGCCGCGGACCAACCGTCCGTTCCTTGGCGATACCAAGCGACATCGGAATAGCCGAGCGACAGCGCGCGCTTGGCGGCGTTCCAGGACATCCAACAATCCGCCAGGCAATAGAAGACAAGCGGATGCGAGCGATCCCCATTCGTGGCCTTTTGCAGTCCATTCGAAAAATAATCGAGCATGATCGAGGCGAGTTCGCCGTAACCCGTGTCGGGCATCCAGAGGCTTCCGGGAATATCGGGCCGTGGCTTGTCGCGCCATAAGGTCCCCGCCGGCAAGCTCGCCGGCCGCGGCGCCTGCGGCAAGACGTCGATGAAAGCCGCCGAATGGGTTCGCCAGACAGCTTCGGCCTCAGGGGTCGTCAATACCTTGGCGCCCCGCAGAGTTGCCGGCGTCGGCGCACGATATTCCTCCAGACGATAGCCCTCAGGCTCCGATGGGCTCGCTCCGTTTTCGGCGGCGGCCGCGAGGCCAATGCAAAGAAAGGCGACGCCGAAAAGTGCGGCGCATCGCATCAGGGCCGTTTGGATAGCGTATCCGACGTGATCAGCCCCCCGGACTCATCGAGCAGCGGAACGTCGTAGCTGAGCAGGAGCTTGTTGATCTCCATCTGGTTCTCAGCGATCAGCTTGTTGAGCGTGCGCTTGAATTCCTGGTCCGACGGGCGCACAGCCATTCCGATTCGATA
>DASXYQ010000392.1:0-8062 GCA_036502445.1 Roseiarcus sp.
CTATTACGGCGGCTACGGCGGCGGGTGCTACGATGCATACGGCAACTACATCCCTTGCTACGGCCCCGGATACGGATACGGATACGGCGGATACGGATACTGACGGTATGTCGTCCCCATAACCGGCGTACCCCCCTCACGCCGGCCTCGGACGCGAAGCCCCCCTCGCGCCCGAGTAGAGGCCCCGCTGCGGCGGGGCCTCTTTTATTTGCGCGCCGGCCAAAATACGCCGCCGCTCAGGGGGCGCGGCGCGCCGGTCGTCGTCGGCAGCGAGATCGGCAAGCCGCGCCGCGCGCGCAGAGCGAGATACGCGAAACACTGCGCTTCGATGACGTCTCCGTCGTAGCCGATCGACTCGATCGGCTCGACCGAAGCTCCGAGCCGGGCGGCGAGCGCGCCCATCAGCGTGATATTGCGCCGGCCGCCGCCGCAGACCAGCCATCGCCGCGGGGCCGCACCGACGTGCCGCAGCGCAGTGGCGGTAGCCTCGACCGTGAAAGCCGCCAGCGTCGCCGCGCCATCGGCGTCGCCGAGCGTATCGACCGCCTCGGCGACAGGGTGAAAATGATTGCGGTCCAGTGATTTGGGCGCTGGCAGCGAGAAATAGGGATCGCTCAGGAAGCGCGCGAGCATTTCCTCGTCCACCCGGCCGCTCGCGGCGAGCGCGCCGCCTTCGTCGTAAGCGAGACCCCGACGGCGCCTGACGAAATCGTCGATCAGCGCGCTCGCAGGACCGGTGTCGAACGCCACGATCTCCCCTCCGGCGCTCAGATACGTGATGTTGCCCACTCCGCCCAAATTGAGAACCATCAGCGGCCGCGGCAAGCCGGCTGAGATCGCGGCGTGATAGAGCGGCGCCAGCGGCGCGCCCTGTCCGCCGGCGGCGAGGTCCGCGGACCGGAAGTCGGCGACGACGTCGAGGCCGAGTCGCCCCGCCGCACGGCAGCCGTCCAGCAGCTGCCGGGTAAAACGCTCGCCCGGGCGATGCAGGACAGTCTGGCCGTGCATGCCGACGAGCGCGATTCCCGCGGGGTCGATCGAATATTTGGCGAGGAACGCGCGCACCGCATCGACATGCGCGTCGGTGACCGCGCGCTCGAGGCTTTCCAGCGGATCGCGCGCGAGCGCGGGATCGGCGACGACTTCGCGCAGCCCCTGCCGCACGTCATCGGGATAGGGATAAGTCGCGCCAGGGCCCGGCTCGACGCGCGTTTCGGCGTCGCTGCGGATCAGTGCGACATCGATGCCGTCCATCGAGGTGCCGCTGATGACGCCGACCGCCGCGGCTTCCGCGTTCATTCGGCGGGGCCGATCAGCGTCGTGAGGGCGCCGATTCCGTCGATCTCGCCCTCCAGCCGATCGCCGGGCGCGACCGGTCCGACGCCCGCGGGAGTGCCGGTGAAGATCAGGTCGCCCGGTCCGAGGCGATAAAATCCCGACAGGTGCGAGATGATCTCAGGCGCCGACCAGACCATCTGGCTGATGTCCGAGGACTGTCGCAACGTCCCGTTCTGGCTGAGCCTGATGCCCGCGTGGTCGGGATGGCCGATGCGGGAAACCGGCATGATCGGCGAGGTCGGCGCACTGCCTTCGACGTCCTTGCCGAGCGTCCAGGGCCGCTGCTTCGCGCGCTCGGAGAGCTGCAGATCGCGCCGCGTCATGTCGAGGCCGCAGGCGTAGCCGAACACGGCCTCGAGCGCGTCGCGGGGGGCGATTCTGAACGCTGGCGCGCCGAGCGCGACTACGAGTTCGAACTCGAAATGATAGTTCGTCGTGCCGGCGGGATAGGGGATCGCGTCGCCGCTCTGCCGCAACGTCGTCGCGCTCTTGGAGAAGTAGAACGGCTTTTCACGATCGACCGCATGCCCCATCTCGCGCGCGTGATCCTCGTAGTTGCGCGCGACGCAGAAAATGCGCGCGACGGGGTAGCGTCGCTCGTCGCCGAGGATCGCCAGCGAGGGAACAGGAGCGGGCTCGAACAGATAGGACGTCATGAGGATGCGGCTTTCTCGGCGGTCGGGGACGTTGGGCTCTTCCCGCGATGCGCTCCGGGAACCCACAGCACATCGGCCTCGCCGCGCCGATTCGCGAAGCGCGCCGCGACGAACAGATAGTCGGAAAGCCGGTTGATGTAAGCGAGCACCGGCTCACCCACCTTCTCGTCTTCGCGCGCGGCCAAGGCGACAACGGCGCGCTCGGCGCGCCGGCAGACCGCGCGCGCCTGATGCAGCGCCGTCGCCGCCGCGTTCCCCGCGGGCAGCACGAACGAACGCAGCGGCGCCAGGTGAGCGTTCAGCGCGTCGATTTCGCGTTCGAGATTCTCGACCTGAGCGGGCGCGACGCGTAGCGCCTCCCGCGCTGTCTCGCCGTCGTCCCGGGGCGGAACGCAGAGGTCCGCGCCGAGATCGAAGAGATCGTTCTGAGTCCTCGCCAAGGTCGCGTCGATGCGAGCAAGGTCGGGATCCCCCGTGCTCGTCGCGAGGCGCGCGAGGCCGATGAGACAATTGAGCTCGTCGACTTCACCATAGGCCGAGACGCGCGCGTCGAACTTCTGGCGACGCTGGCCATCGCCGAGGCCTGTCGTGCCGTCGTCGCCGGTGCGTGTGTAGATGCGGTTGAGCCGAACCATCAGTGCCGCCGGAAATAGAGCACGAGGACGATCGCCACGATCGCCAGGAACTGCAGGCCGACGCGCCAACGCATGAAAGTCTGCGACCGGTTGGGGGCGCCCGGTCCCTGCCGAAGCATGTTCACCAGCCCGAGGACCAGGACCATCGCGACGGCGAGGACCGCAACCAGGACGATCGCGTCGGAAAAACTGCGCATGAGACACGACGTCCGAGAGAGCGAGCTCGATTATAGATGCGGGCGCCGGTTTGGCAAAACGGGCGCGCCTCTTGCGCTGCGGGTTGGCGTTTCCCTTCGTAATGCAAATCGCAAAATTGTCGAGAAAAGGACAGCGTCTGCCATCGGGCGGTCTAAGTTCACGGCCGTTTTAATGCTTTGTTAGCCATCGTGAGCAATTTTGAAGGTAGCCCCCATGAGCTATCTGACCATCGACAGACCAGATATCCGTCAGAGAGATGGGGATATCACAATGTACGCCCCAAGCCCGGCGAGTGAACGGACGCGGTATCCAGAACTGTCGCGCATCCCCGCCGACGCCCTCGCCGTGTGGGTGCTGGCGCTTGTTTTTGGCGCGGCGTTCTGGGCGCTGCTGTTCCATATCGCCATTCCTCTGATAGTGCGCTTCGTATAGCGCCACCGCCGTCGAAAGCCGGCTCGCTCATCAAGCGCCCCGCTCGGCGGCGAATTCCCCCTGAGACTCGCACCTTGCTCGGCTACCTGCCGGTAGGTTACAACTTCAGTTCCACATCGCGCGATTTCGGCGCTTCACGGCTCATGTCGTCGCTTCGTCGTGTCCCACGTCCGAGGCGTCGCCGAGGGGGCGCGCGGTCAGGCCGGCTTCCCCTCAGTCGTGCCGCAGCAACCGCTCCAGATAATCCCGCTCGTCAGACGGCCGGTTGGGATCGGAGAGGCGTCGGCGGAGCTCTTGCAGCACGCGGCGCGCGCGCTCGGTGGCGGCATGGCCTTCGTGCAGCTGGCCCTCGCTAGCGCCGCGCTGGCCGTTGGGGCCGCGTCCGAGCGGATCGCCGCCGGGCTGATCGCGCTGTCCGCGCCGTCCCATCGTCAGCGTGCGCCCCGATTGGCCGCCCGGTCCCTGCATCTGCCGCTGCAAGCCCTGCGCGCCCTCGCGCAACGCCTGCATCGCGCGTCCCTGCGCATCCACCGCGTCGCTGTCGCCCTTGCCGCCGCGCCCCTTGCCGGTCTTCGAATCGGGGCTGCCGCTTTCCGCCGAGCCCGCTCCGTCGCCTTTCAGGTCGCCTTGGGCCTCCGACATGTCGCCCTCGGCGTCGTCGAATCCCTTTTCGCCCTCGAGGCCGAGCGCCTTCAGACGGCGCTGCATCTCGGCGAGCCGATCGCGCAAATCGCCCTGCTCCTGGTCGAGCGGCTCGGAACCCTCCTTCTGATCCTGCGGCTGCGCTCCGCCGTCGGGCGAGGCGCGGGGGGATCGCTTCTTCTGGCTGCGCTTGAAAGTCTTGTCGCGCAGGGCCTGCTGATCGCGCAGCAGCTTGTCGAGTTCGCTCATCTGCTTGCGCAGTTCGCGCTCGGCCGGGTCGGACTGCGCGGAGCGCCCGCTCCGGAGGTTCTCGAACATGTCCTGCATCTGGTCGAGCATCGCCTGGGCGTCGTCTCGGGCGCCGTTTCGCGCGGTGTCTTCCATCCGGTCGAGCATGGATTCGAGGTCCTGCGCGTCGAGCGGCGCCTCGTCGGGGTCGGCGTTGGGATTTTGCTGCGCGAGCTCGCGCATGTATTCCTCGGCCTTCTCGCGCAGCTCCTTCGTCAGCTGCCTGATCTCCTCGTCGGACGCCCCGCGCTGCAGCGCTTCGCGCAATTTCTGTTCGGCGGCGCGCAGTTCGCGGAGCGCCCGCGTGGCGTCGCCATCCTCGATCTGCAACGCCATCGCCCAGAGCAGATCGGCGACGCCCACCAGGTCCTTGTCCGTCCGCGCGGCCGCGAGAGTCGACTTCGCCGTCCTGAGGCCGAGGTAGACGCTGGCCTTCGTGTCGAACGCCTCGGGCGCGATCATCAACGCGTCGAGCGCCTTGGCGAGACGCGGGCGATTGCGGTCGGGATCGAGGATGAGGCCGCGCCGCTGTTCGACCAGCGCCTTGGCGAGTGGGTTGACGAAATGCCGCTGCGGCAGCGTCAAGGTGACGGGCGCGCTCTCTCCGGTCTCGGCGGCGACGTCGGTCGCAGATAAGGTCATGACGACCTTCGCCACCGCCCAGGGATGCTCGGAGAGATCGCTGGTGGTGCGCGCTTCGCCGACCCCATTGCCGCCGCCGGGTAGCGGCAAGCCGAGTTTCGGCGCTTCGACGAGCGAATGCGTGGGCGCCGCCCCGGCCGAATTCGGCAGCGCGAATTGCGCCTGGGCGTTCGCGACGCCATAGGCGTCGGCGATCGAATAATGCAGGGTGAGCGACCCCGCGTAGTTCGATTGCGGCGGGTCGAGCAACGCGATCGTCGGCCTGCCGGAGGGCGTCGCCGAAATCGCGAAGGCCGCCAAGGGCGAGCCGCCCTGGAGCAGGGTGAATTTGGCGTCGCCATGGATGACGAAGCGGCGCTCGCTCGGCGCGCCGGCGGCCGGCTTCGGCGCCTCCGGCGTCGAGGGCGTCAGCGCGCCCTCGATGCGCGTTTCAACCTGCCCGGGGTCCGCGCGCACGATGAGCACCGAATTCTCCGGCGTTACGACGCTTTCCGGCTTCTCCTGCCCGGCGACCTTCAACAGCAGCGGCGGCTTGTTAGTGTAAGCGGGCGGGTCGATCCAGGCGTCGATGCGCGCCGGAGCGGCAGCGGCGATCGCGCCGCGCCAATCGAACGCGGCGGCGACGCGCGCGTAACGCTCAGATCCTGCGAGCCAGCCGGCGGCGAGCGCGAGCAATATCGCGGCAAATCGCAACGCGCGCGGATCGCGCTTCGCCATGCCGGGCGCGGGAGGGGCCAACGAGAGGCGGTCGAGGCGCCGCGCGAGCCGCGCCCGATGCAGCGCCCAGAGCGCGTTCGTCGTCTCGTCGCCCGTCCCGTTGGCGAGCTTGTCGTCGAAGTCGGAGGCCGGCCGATGCGCCTCCTCAGCATCGACATCGAGGCGCGCGAGCGCTTGCGCGCGAGAAGGCCGACGCAGACGCGCGAGCGGCGCCAGCGCGACTGCGAGGGCGAGCGCGAACAGCGCGAGGCCGCCGACCCGTGCCAGTCGCGGCGCCGCGAACCAGAGCCCGAACCAGGACGCCGCCAGAAACAGCGCGACCAGCGCGCCGCTCCAGGCGAGCGGCGGCCAGACGCGCTCCCAGATCAACGCCCACCCGGCGCGACGCGCCAGGGCGTCGAGCCTTCGGGCAGGACCTGATTCGCTGCTGGGACTCGTCTGCAACCTCATCTCCTCATCGTGGCCAAGCAAGTCTTACGCCAACCAAGGCGGAATTTTGTCCAAGCCGATCAAATCGGCGTAGGTCGGGCGGGGCCGGATCACCGCGAACGCTCCGCCCTTCACCATCACCTCGGGAATCAGCAGCCGTGAATTGTAGGTCCCCGCCTGAACCGCGCCATAGGCGCCGGCGGAAAGGATCGCGATCCGATCCCCCGCCCGAAGCTCGGGCAATTCACGGTCGAGAGCGAGATAATCGCCGCTCTCGCACACCGGTCCGACGACGTCGGCGCGGAACCACGCGCTCTCCGGCGAGGCCTCCCGCAGCGGCCGAATCTCGTGATGCGCATCGTATAACGTCGGACGGATGAGATCGTTCATCGCGGCGTCTACGATGACAAAGTTCTTGTTCTCGCCGCGCTTGACGTAGATCACCGAGGTGACGAGCACTCCCGCGTTGCCGACGATCAAACGCCCCGGTTCGAAGAATATATCGCAGTCGAGGTTCCCCGTCCGCCGCGCGACGATTTCGGCGTAGCGTTCGGGATCCGGCGGCGGTTCATTGTCGAAGCGATAGGGAATGCCGAGCCCGCCGCCGAGATCGACGTGATCGATCGCGTGCCCGTCGGCGCGCAACTGCCTGACGAAATGCGCCAGCAAGGCGAACGCGTCGTCGAACGGCTCGAGCTCCGTGATCTGCGAGCCGATGTGCATGTCGACGCCGTCGACCTCGATGCCCGGCAGCGCCCGGGCGCGGGCATAGACTTCGCGCGCCCTCGAGATCGGGATGCCGAACTTGTTCTCGGATTTTCCGGTGGATATCTTGGCGTGGGTGCGCGCGTCCACGTCCGGGTTGACGCGGATCGCGATCCGCGCGCGCCGGCCGCGCGAGGCGGCGACTTCCGCCAGGGCCTCGAGCTCGGGCTCCGACTCGACGTTGAAGCATCTTATGTCTTCATCGAGCCCGAGCGCCATTTCGGCGCGCGTCTTGCCGACGCCCGAGAAGATGATCTTGGCGCCCGGCACACCGGCGGCGAGGGCGCGGCGCAACTCGCCTTCGGAAACGACGTCCATGCCGGCCCCGAGTCGCGCCAGCGTGGCCAGCACCGCCTGATTGGAATTGGCCTTCATGGCGTAGCAGACGAGCGCCCTGGCGCCGACGAAGGCGTCGCTGAACACGCGGAAATGGCGCTCGATCGTCGCCGTGGAATAACAGTAGAACGGCGTTGCGACCTCCTCCGCGACGCGCGCGAGATCGACCTCCTCCGCGAAGAACGCGCCGTCCCGATAGGAAAAATGATGCATCTCAGCGCTTCAAAGCAGCGGATCGAGAACGAACGGCATCTTCGGCGCCGTGATCGGCGGATTGGACTTGTGGATCTGGAAACCGCCATTAGAAGAGTCGGCGGGCTTCGCCACCGCGCTCGCGTTGGGCGGCGGCTCCAGCGGCCCTGCCCGCCCGCACCCCGAGATGGCGAACGCCAGCGCGGCCAGCAGCGCGAAGGAAAGCGCGCGGCGCAGCGCAGCAGGCCTCGAAATCGGGATCAACGTCGAAACTCCAAATCGTCGGCGGCACTATAGCCAAAAACGCGGGGGATGCGAGCGCCGGCTCGATCGGCCGGCCAATAGTGGACCTTTGCCACGACTGGGACGACTTGCTTCGCGCGTATTCGCTCCGAGCCCGATCGCGAGCGATCATGAATGCTCTGGGTGGACAGGCACGGTGAATTGGAAGACAGCGCCGCGGGGCAGGTTCGCGCTCGCCCACAATCGACCGCCATGCGCTTCGATGATCGAACGGCAGATCGACAGGCCCATCCCCATTCCATCGGCCTTCGTCGTATAGAAGGCATCGAAGAGATGCTCGATGCCCGATGGAGGCAGCCCCGGACCCGAATCCCGCACCGCCACGAGCACGCCCTCCGACTCGGCTGTCCCTGTGCTGATCAGCAATTCACGCGCCCCCTCGCCGGCGCCGCTCATCGCCTGTACGGCGTTGACGATCAAGTTGAGAATGACTTGTTGCAGTTGAACCCGGTCTCATTGAATGAGCGGCAAGCCCTCTGCGAGGTCCGT
>DASXYQ010000393.1:0-5948 GCA_036502445.1 Roseiarcus sp.
GCGCGCTTCCCTACAAGTATCCCAATGCGAATCGCTCGCCCGGGTTTAGAGCCGTTTGAAGGCTTCCTATCCGGAGAATATCATTCGCTCGGCTTCGGCCGAGCCGGGAGAGTTTGACTCGGCGAGGCGAAAAGCTGAGGCGCCTCAAAAGGCGCAGCAGGGTTTCTCCCGTCCGCCCAGCACCACGTCCGAGCTACCGCCACATCGCCCGCATCCTCGCGGCCAGATCTATCGCCGGCCCCTCGCGCGCGACCCGCGCCGCCTCGAGAGCCGGCGGCGGCCAGGCGACGCGTTCGAAATGCTTCAGCAGCATCGGCGGAATGAACCGCGTCCGGCTCGCGAGCACGTGCCGATCTCCGTTGCGGGGCTGGCCATGCACATAGAAGCGCTGCGGAACGACCAGCGTCAGCTCGTCGCGCGCCCGCGTCATCGCGACATAGAGCAGGCGGCGCTCCTCCTCGATCTCGTCGCTCGATCCCGTCGCGAGATCGGAAGGGATGCAGCCGTCGACGCAGTTCAGCACGAACACCGACTTCCATTCCTGGCCCTTGGCCGAATGGATCGTCGACAGGATCAGGTAGTCCTCGTCGCGATGCGGCGGACCCGCCTCGTCGCTCGTCGCGTCGGGCGGATCGAGCGTCAGCTCGCTGAGGAAACGTTCGCGCGAGGGATAGGTCGTCGCGATCCGCTCGAGCGCGTCGAGATCGGCCGCGCGCGTGACGAAATTGTCGTAATCGTCTTCGAGACGTGCGCGCCGCCACGCGACGACCTCGCCGAGATCGACCGGCCAGCCCGCCCGCCCGACCCGCCCGAGCAGTGCAACGAAGTCGGCGAAGTCGGCGCGAGCCTTCGCAGGCGGCGCGAACGTTTGCAGCGTCGCGAAGCCGTCGCCGGCCGCCGCCGCGGCGACGATCCTCTCCGCGCTCGCCGGGCCGATTCCCGGCAGCAGTTGCGCGACGCGAAAGCCCGCGACGCGATCGCGCGGATTCTCGGCGAAGCGCAGAGCTGCGAGAACATCCTTGATGTGCGCCGCGTCGAGAAATTTGAGGCCGCCGAACTTGACGAACGGCACGTTTCGCCTGGTCAGCTCCAGTTCGAGCGCGGCGCTGTGATGTGCGGCGCGGAACAGCACCGCCTGCGATTTCAGCGACGCGCCCGCCTCGCGGTTTTCCAGCACGCGGGTCGCGACATAGCGCGCCTGATCCGCCTCCTCGCCGGTCGTGACCAGCTGCGGGATCGCGCCGGCGCCGCGATCGGTCCAGAGGTCCTTGGCCCAGCGCTCGGGGCTGAGGCCGATCACGGCGTTGGAGGCCGCGAGGATCGGCTGTGTCGAGCGATAATTGCGATCGAGGGTGACGACGCGGGCCGGCGGGTCGAAGCTCTTGGGAAAATCGAGAATGTTGCGCACCGTCGCGGCGCGGAACGAATAGATCGACTGCGCGTCGTCGCCCACCACCGTAAGGCCGCGCCCGCCCGGGCGCAAGCGCAGCGCGATCTCCGCCTGCAGCCGGTTGGTGTCCTGATATTCGTCGACCAGCAGGTGATCGAACCGGCTCGCGATCTCCGCGGCGATTTCAGGCTCGGCGAGCGCTTTCGCGAAATAGAGCAGGAGATCGTCATAATCGAGCACGGAGTGCCGCTGCTTCGCCTCGACATACCCGGCGAACAGGCCGCGCAAAGCCGCCTCGTGCGCGGCCGCCCAGGGAAAGTGCTTGCCGAGCGTCTGCGCGAGCGGCGCCTGCGAATTGACGACGCGCGAATAGATCGAGAGGCACGTCGCCTTGGTCGGGAACCGGTCGGGCCGATCCGAGTGCCCCGCCGCGTGCCTCGCCCAGTTCATCAGGTCGCCGGAATCCTCGCGATCGTGAATCGTGAATTGTGGGTCGAGCCCGAGCCGCACGGCGTATTCGCGGAGCAGCCGCGCGCCGATCGAATGGAACGTGCCGGCGTAAGACGGCGTCGCCTGCGCCGCCGCCTCCGCCGCAAGCCGGCGCTGCAATAGCCGCTGCACCCGCCGATTCAGCTCCGCCGCCGCGCGGCGCGAGAACGTCGCCAGCATGATGCGCTTCGGGTCGGCGCCGGAGAGGATCAGATGCGCGACGCGATGCGCGAGCATGTTGGTCTTGCCGGCGCCGGCGCCTGCGATGACGAGCAGCGGCTGAGGGCCGACCGCGTCGCCGACGCCATGCTCCACCGCGAGCCGCTGCGCGTCGTTGAGGTCGGCCAGGGGAGCGGCGCGAATCGGGGTGAGCATGCGGGGAGGAAACAGGTTTCGCCGTTTGTTCGCAAGGGCGGCCGTACCGCAGCGAGCAAGCGCCGTGGTGTGCTCCAACCAAAATGATGGCTCCAGGCCCGTAAGTCGGTAAGATGATCTTACAAGGAGTGCGGCATGGCCAAGTCGGCCCCCGACCCTCATTCCGGGTGCGTCGGATCGATCCAGCGCACGCTCTCCGGCTTCTCCACCGGCTCAATGTCGAGATTGATGGCGATCGCCTCGCCGTCGGAGCGCACGAGCACGCACTCCAGCGTCTCGTTCGCGCTCGCGTTGATCTCCTGATGCGGCACATAGGGCGGGATGTAGATGAAATCGCCCGGGCCGGCCTCGGCGACGAATTCGAGCCGCTCGCCCCAACGCATCCGAGCCCCGCCCTTCACGACATAGATGACGCTTTCGAGATGTCCATGATGATGCGCGCCTGTCTTGGCGTCGGGGTGGATCGTCACCGTGCCGGCCCAGAGCTTCTGTGCGCCGACGCGCGCGAAATTGATCGCCGCCTTACGGTCCATCCCCGGCGTCTGGGCCGTGTTGCGGTCGAGCGAATCGCCGGGAACCACGCGCACGCCGTCGTGCTTCCAGGCGGGCGGGTGGCGATCGTGCGGCAAGGGAAAGTCTCCCGCGGATTTTTCGCCATTGCGCGAGACCGCGCGGCGGACGAAGCATAGCCGAGAGCGACCGCGTTCGCCAGCGCCGGTTGACGGCGCCTCCTCCAGCGCCGCGGCGAATCCTCTCGCCTCGCCTACGCGAGCTCGCCGCTCGCCGCCCGCTCGAAAATGCCACGCAGCGATTCTTTGGTCAGCTGCATCGGATTGCTGCCGGCGGTCGGGTCGTGAAGCGCCATTTCCGCCACGAGATCGGCCTGGTCGAGCGGGACGCCGAACGCGACGAGCGTGTGCGGCACGCCGATCTCGCGGCGCAGCGCGAGCACCCATTCCATGAAGGCCTCGAACGAGGCGGGCAGGCCCAGATAGGCTGCTAAGCGTTCGATCCGCGGCTCGATCGCGGCGCGGTTGAACACGAGTACGTAAGGCATGAATACGGCGTTGGTCATGCCGTGATGGGACCCGTGCAGCGAACCCACCGGATGCGAGAGCGAGTGGATAGCGCCGAGCCCCTTCTGGAACGCAGTGGCGCCCATCGCGGCCGCGGCCATCAGCATCGCGCGCGCCTCGATGTCGGAACCGGTCTTCACCGCGCGCGGCAGATAGTCCTTGACCAGCCGCATGCCCTCGACCGCGACGCCGTCCGCGAGCGGATGGAAGCCGGGGGCACAATAGGCCTCGAGACAATGCGAGAGCGCGTCCATGCCGACGCCGGCGGTCAGCCGCGGCGGCAGGCCGATCGTCAGCTCGGGGTCGAGAATCGCGATTTTCGGCATCATCCTGGGATGGAAGATGATCTTCTTGGTGTGTGTCGTCTCGTCGGTGATGACGCCGGCGCGGCCGACTTCCGAGCCGGTGCCCGACGTCGTGGGCACGGCGACGATCGGAGCTATGCGAGCGGGATCGGCGCGGGTCCACCAATCGCCGATGTCCTCGAAGTCCCACATCGGCCGCGTCTGCCCGGCCATGAAGGCGATCACCTTGCCGACGTCCAACGCGGAGCCGCCGCCGAACGCGATGATGCCGTCATGGCCGCCGGCGCGATAGGCCGCGAGCCCGTCCTCGACGTTGCGCGCGATCGGATTCGGCTGGACCTTGTCGAAGATATCGATCCCGAGGGCCGCCGAACCGCACAGCGCGACCGCGTCTGCGATCATCGGCAGCGCGGATAGGCCGGGGTCGGTGACGAGCAGAGGACGCTCGATGCCGCACGCCTGGCAGGCGTCGGCGAGTTCGCAGATCCGGCCCGGCCCGAAGCGGACCGAGGTCGGGTAGTTCCAATTGCCGGTGAGCGTCATGTTGGTGTTCCCTGAGGCGGGCGCCTCCCCTCTCCGCCTCTTGCGGGGAGGGGGAAGTTCCTCATTCACGAGCGTTCGAATCCGCGCTTCAACTCCCAATCGGTGATGCGGCGGTCGTATTCACCTTGCTCCCATCGCGCGGCGTGCACGTAGTGATCGACGACGGCGCTGCCGAGCGCGGCGCGCAGCATCTTCGAACCATCGAGCATATCCGTCGCCTCGCGCAAGGTCTTCGGGATCTCACGCAATCGTTCGCCGTGGTAGGCGTCGCCGACGAAGGCGGGCTCGAGCTCGAGCTTCTGCTCGATGCCGGCGAGGCCCGCCGCCAACAGCGCGGCGAAAGCGAGATAGGGATTGAGGTCGGCGCCGCCGATGCGGCATTCGACCCGGATCGCCTTGGTTCCCTCGCCGCACAACCGGAAGCCGGCGGTGCGATTGTCGACGCTCCAGACCGCGCGCGTCGGCGCGAACGTGCCGACCTGAAACCGCTTGTAGGAATTGATGAACGGCGCCAGGAAATACGTGATTTCCCGCGCATGGGCGAGTTGCCCCGCCAGATACTGCCGCATCAGCGCCGACATGCCGTGGGGGCTCTCGGGGTCGGCGAACAACGGCGTGCGCCCGTCAGCGTCCCAGAGCGAGCCGTGAACGTGGCTGGACGAGCCTGCGAGATCATAGCGCCACTTCGCCATGAAGGTGACCGCCTTGCCGCGGCTGTAGGCGATCTCCTTGCAGCCGTTCTTGATCAGCACGTGGCGATCGGCCATCTCGAGCGCCTCGGCGTAGCGGAGGTTGATCTCTTCCTGGCCCGGTCCCCACTCGCCCTTGGAATTTTCGACCGGTATGCCCGCGCCGTGCAATCCGTTGCGGATCGCGCGCATCACAGGTTCTTCCTTCGCAGTCTGGAAGATGTGGTAGTCCTCGATATAATAGCCCGCGGTCTTCGGGTCGCGGTAGCTTCTCGCCTGGATCGCCTCGTAGCTTTCGTCGAACAGATAGAATTCGAGTTCCGAGGCGAACAGCGCCTTCATGCCCGCCTTCCCGAGGCGCTCGACCTGACGCTTCAGCATCGCGCGCGGCGAATGCGGGACCTCTTTGTGGCGATGGTGGTCGACGACGTCGGCGAGCACGAGCGCGGTCGCCTCGAGCCAGGGGATGCGGCGCAGCGTCGCCATGTCGGGCTTCAGCGTGAAATCGCCGTAGCCCTGACCCCAGCTCGCCGACGCATAGCCCGGCACCGGCTCCATGTCGATGTCGTTGGCCAGCAGATAGCAGCAGGCGTGGGTCTCCTCGTGCGCCGACTCGACGAAATGCTCGGCATGGAACCGCTTGCCGACCAGCTGCCCGGCCATGTCGGCGAAGGCGACGACGACCGTGTCGATCTCGCCCGCGGCGACGGCGCTCTTCAGCGCGTCGAAAGTGAGCATTCCGGGCATGGGGCTCCTCGATGGGATGTTGCGGGCACTCTGGCCTATCGGCGCGGAATCGTCGAGACGCTCGGCGCCATGGTAGCCCGTCGCGAATGCGGCATTCGCTGTGACGGGCTCCGGTGGCGCGCCGCCCTTTGAATATTTGGCGGCCATTGCGTTCGCCGGCCAACTCTGTTCGATGTCCCGATCGGGACCGTCAGAGGGCGCCGCATCCGGCGGTAACTCGCCCGCGCGAAACCGGAGGGCGGCGCATGAGTCTGCATCTGCTGGTGGTCGAGGGCAACACGCGCGACGATCGCGACGCCTATCGCGCGGGACTCGGCATGACCGCCAGCGAGAC
>DASXYQ010000394.1:0-16668 GCA_036502445.1 Roseiarcus sp.
CTTCTATTCCGGGATCACGCTGAAGGCGATGGGCTTCCCGATGTCGATGTTCACGGTCCTGTTCGCGGTCGCGCGCACGGTCGGCTGGATCGCGCAATGGAAGGAAATGATCGTCGATCCCGCGCAGAAGATCGGCCGCCCGCGCCAGCTCTACACCGGCGAGCCGAGGCGGGAATACAAGCCGATGGGCAATCGCTGACTTTCAGGACTGCGTTCGGGCGGCGATCGTCTCGAGGACCGCGGCGGCAGCGTGCGCGCTCGGAGCCTTCCCATCGTCGAGCCGCATCACTTGGTCGAGCCTGGCCAGGGCGGCTAGCTGTGTTCGCCGCTCCGGCCCGTCGCCCATCAGCGGCGCCAACGCGCCGGCTAGCGCCGCGGGCGTGCAATCCCACTGCAGCAATTCCGGGATCGCCCGCTCGCCGAGAATCAGGTTGGGCAACAGGATCGTCGAGACGCTGACGAAGTATTTGAGCCATACGTCCCGGCGCGCGATTTTGTAGGCGCCGACCATCGGCACGCCCGACAACGCGAGCTCCAACGTGCCCGTGCCGGATTTGGCGAGCGCCGCGCGCGCGCCCCGGAACGCCGCGAGTTTTTCCGCTTCGCCGACGACGATGCGCGGCTTCACGCTCCAGGCGACCGCGCGCGCGCGCACCTCGGCCTCGACATGCGGCAGGGTCGGCAGCACTGCCTCGATCGCGCTGACGTTTCGCGAGACCAGCGCCAAGGCCGCGCCGAAGTCCTCCATCAACCGCGATATCTCACTGCGGCGCGATCCCGGCAATACGACAATCCTGGGCGGCGAGGCGGCTCGCCCCGCCGCCTCTTCGGCGTTCGGCCGCAATTCGTCGAGCCGCTCGATCAGGGGATGGCCGACGTAGACGCAGCGCGGTCCGCCGAGACGCTCATGCGCGGCCGGTTCGAACGGGAGCAGCGCGAGCACGCAATCGACATAGCCGCGCATCGCCTTCGCGCGGCCGGGGCGCCAGGCCCAGACGGTGGGGCTGCCATAGTCGACGACAGGCAGGCGCGGCAGCGCGGCGCGCACGCGGCGCGCGACGCGGTGCGTGAAGTCCGGACTGTCGATGATGACGAGTGCATCCGGCGACCCCTCGATGATCGCGTCCGCGGTTTGCCTGATGCGAGCGAGCAGGCTCGGCAATTTCGCGAGAACCGGCAATATCCCCATCACCGAGATTTCGCTCATCGGGAAGAAGCTCTTGATCCCCTCGGCCGCCATCGCCTCGCCGCCGAGGCCGAAGAATTCGATCCGGCCGTTCGTCGCCGCGCGCAGCGCGCGCATCAGCTTGAACCCGAGCTGGTCTCCCGAAGACTCGCCCGCAACGAGCGCTATGCGAAGCGGAGCTGCGGCATGCGCGTTCACGGCGCCCAGCCGACGACGAACAGACCCGCGGCCTCCGCCGCACTCGCAAAGGCGGCGCGCTCGGCGATCAGCACCTCTCCCGCCGCGATCGCGAGCCCGGAGAGTTCAGCGCTCGCAGCAGCCGCGATCGTCGCCGGGCCGACGGTGGGCAGATCCAGCCGCATGTCCTGGCCGCGCTTGGCCGCCTTTACGAACACGCCGGCTCGCCCGTTCAAGCGCAGACCTCCCGACCCGCGCATCTGGGCGATCCTGGCGAGCATCGCATCGGTGCCCTCGGCCGCCTCGATCGCCAGTACGCGCGCATTGGCGACCACCGCGCCCTGCCCGACATCGAACGGCGACAGCGCTCCGAGCAGCGCGCCGCCGAACGCGATGTCGGCCTCCTCCGCTCCGTTCGGCGCGCGGCCTGCGATCCGTCCGACCGGCGCGAACAATTGCGGCGCGAAGTCGCGCGGGCTGACGATGCGCAGCCCCTCGAGCTCGAGCAGCCGCGCAACACCGTTCAGCAGACCATCGTCGCCGCCGCGAAACAGGCGCGCGATCTCGCGAGCGCGCTTGATGACGCCCCAGTCGAGCCAGAGATCGGAAAGCTCCGGCCGTCGGACGGAGCCGATGATCGCCATGTCCGCGATCGCGCGTTCGCGCAGCGCCGCGAACAACTTGCCGGCTTCGCCGAGCCGCATCCAGATATGCGGGAACGCCTCGATCTCGGCGGAGGCCCAGCCGACGATGCCGACCAGGAAAACTTCGCGGCCGCTCTCGCGCGCGAGCCGCGCCGCCTCCAATGCGAGGCCCCCGCCGCCGCAGACAATCGCCAACGGCTTTGCGGATTCGACCCCCATCAAGCCATTTCGTCCTTGCCGTCGCGCGGCGTGCAGATCGCGCGATCGCCGCCCTCGCGCAGGAACGCCACCATCTGCTGCACCGCCTCCTCCTTCGGGAACGCGGCGGCGACATCCTCGGCGCGCTCCGTCAACGTTCCCGTCGGCGCGAACAGCATCTTGTAGGCCCGGCGCAGGGCGTGAATCGCCGCATGCGAAAAGCCCCGCCGCTTCAGCCCGACGAAATTCAGGCCGGCGAGCGAGGCGCGATTGCCCAGTGCGATGCCGAACGGAATGATGTCGTTCTCCACCCCCGTTAGCCCGCCGACAAAGACATGCGCGCCAATGCGAACGTGCTGGTGCGCGGCGGCGCCGCCGCCGAGGATCGCGAAATCGCCGATCCGGCAATGGCCGCCCAGCATCACATTGTTGGACAGGATGACGCTGTCCCCGAGGCGGCAATCATGCGCGACATGCGAATTGGCGAGGAAGACGCAGCGCGCGCCCACGATCGTCTCGCCGGCGCCGTTCGCAGTCCCAGGATTCATCGTCACCCCCTCGCGGATCAGGCAATCCTCACCAATGGTCAGGCGGACGGTTTCGCCGCGATATTTCAGATCCTGCGGCTCCTGGCCGATCGCGGCGAACGGAAAGACGCGCGTCCGAGCGCCGATGGTCGTCAAGCCCGCGATGCTGACATGCGAAATCAGTTCGACGCCGTCGCCGAGCGCCGCCCCCGACCCGACATGGCAAAACGGGCCGATCCGCACGCCGGCTCCCAGGCGCGCGCCTGGCTCCACGAGCGCGCTGGGATGGACGGAGGCGCCAACTTCGCCCACGTTCATTGGTCGACCAGCATCGCCGAGAGATGCGCTTCGCAGACAAGCGCGCCGTCCACTTTGGCTTCGCCGCGGTACCACCACATGTTGCGACGTTTGGCGATCTTTGTCATGTGATAGTGCACTTGGTCGCCGGGGACGACGGGTTTGCGGAACTTCACCTTGTCGATGGTCATGAGGTAGACGACGCTCGGCTTGGCGCCGGCGAGGCGGCTCGCCACGCAGAGGGCGCCCGCGGTCTGCGCCATGCCCTCGATCAGCAAGACCCCCGGCATGATGGGGCGGTCGGGGAAATGTCCCTGAAATTGCGGCTCGTTGAAGGATACGTTCTTGATTCCGACGCCATATTCATCGGCGCGGGCTTCGACGATGCGATCGACCAGCAGCATGGGATAGCGATGCGGCAGAAAGGCGAGGAGCCGCTGAATGTCGAGGATTTCGAACACCTGTTCCGTTGTCTCGTCCATCCCGCCCTCCCTTTCGCCGATATTGGCGCTTGCGCCGTCCGCGGCCCCGCGTCAAGCCCGCGCTTACCCGCGGGGCTTCCGAGCCCGCTCTTCGCAAACGCTGGTGGGGCATGCTAAAATCAACCCATACCGATCTTCTCGGCGGCCCGGCGCCCCGAGACTTCAGGACATCGCCATGCGCATCGAAAACGACGTGAAGCTCGACTTCAAGGACGTGCTCATCCGGCCCAAGCGCTCGACGCTGAATTCCCGCAACGAGGTCGATATCGCCAGGAGCTTCCGCTTCTATCACACGGGCCCGGAATGGAAGGGTTTTCCGCTGATCGCCGCGAACATGGACGTGACCGGCACGATGGCGATGGCGCGGGTGCTGGGACGCCATGGCGCCCTCACCGCGCTTCATAAACACTATCCCGTGAGCCAGCTCGCCGAGTTCTTCGCGAGCGATGCGGGCGAGCACGCGTTTTTTTCGCTCGGCACCACCTCGGCCGATCTCGAGAAACTGGCGGCGGTGCGCCAGCGGGCGCAGGTGCGTTTTCTCTGCCTCGACGTCGCCAACGGCTATTCGGAAAAATTCCTCGAAACCGTCAAGCGCGTGCGCGACGAAAATCCCAAGGCGGTCGTGATGGCCGGCAACGTCGTGACCGGCGATATGACCGAAGCGCTCATCCTGGCGGGCGCGGACATCGTCAAGATCGGCATCGGGCCCGGCTCGGTCTGCACGACCCGGCGCGTGACCGGCGTCGGCTATCCACAGCTTTCGGCGATCATCGAATGCGCCGACGCCGCGCATGGCCTCAGGGGACAGGTCTGCGCTGACGGCGGTTGCAACGTTCCCGGCGACATCGCCAAGGCTTACGGCGCCGGCGCCGATTTCGTCATGCTCGGCGGCATGCTCGCGGGCCACGACGAATGCGAGGGAGAAATCCGCTACGAAGAGCGCGACGGAACCAGAACGCCCGTCGGCATGACGTTCTACGGCATGTCGTCGGAAACCGCGATGAAGAAGCATTTCGGCGGCGTCGCCCATTACCGCGCCGCCGAGGGCAAGAGCGTCGAGACCCCCTATCGCGGCCCCGTCGAAAATACGCTCGGCGAAATCATGGGCGGCGTGCGCTCGATGATGACTTACATCGGCGCGACGCAGCTGAAGGAGGTCCCCAAGCGTACGACCTTCGTGCGCGTGACCGCGCAGACCAACGACGTGTTCGGGTCGGCGTGAAGGCGACGCTCCGTTGTCCGCGCGTCCTTCCGTAGCGCCGGCCAGCGCAATCGAATCTTAACCCCGCCACATCATTGTTGCGGAATGTTGTTTTGGACGCGCGCGCGCGCCATCCTCGTGCCGCTGGCATTGTACCTCGTGCTCGGGGTCGCGAGCGGCTATCTCGTCTGGGGCGCGTCCAACGGCGCACGCGGGCTCAAGGCCAAGGTGGCGCATGATGCGCAGATGGCCCAGCTGCAGGACGAACTCGCGGGGCTTCGCCGCGAGCGGGCGCGCTGGGAGCGCCGCGTCGACGCCATGCGCTCCGAATCCGTCGACCGCGACCTGCTGGACGAAGAAGCCCGGGCCGTGCTCGACCGCGTCGGCAAGGACGACGTGGTGATCTTCACCAGCAACGCCAAGGCCGGCCAGAGATAGCAGCATCATCATTACGAGCCCAAGGCGAAGCCATCCAGGGGCGGCGTAACGCGGCCCGTGGATGGCTTCGTCGCTTCGCTTCGCAATTAGTTAGCCACCCTGAAGCGAAGCGCCCAGCGCGTCCAGCAGGGCGCCGGTCCCGTGCTCGCGCGAGCCGGCGTCGTCGTAACCGTCGAGGAAGGCGCCATGCTCGGTCACCGTCAGACGCGTGCCGCCGGCTTCCGGCTCGATCTGCATAGTGACGAGCGAGACTGAGATTTTCCGGTCGTTGAGACTCAAGTTGTAGGCATAGACCAGCCTCTCGTCGGCGACGACGTCGAAATAGACTGCGTCGAACGTCGTGACCAGACCGCTCGGCCATCGCCCCTTCACACATTCCCGCCCGCCCGGCCGCACATCCATCTCGCGCTCCAAGATGACAACGCCCTCGTGGCGCGCGAACCAGCGCGCCTTGGCTTCCTTGTTTGAAAGCGCGCGGTAGACATGCGCGGGCGAAGCGGCGTAGCTGCGCCGCACCGTGAAGACGCCGTGGACGACGGAGCGCGGCGGCGCAGCTTGCATGCGGCCCAATTCCTGCTCCAATTTGCCGAGCGTCGTGCGCCAGCCCTCGTAGGCGCCTGCGGCGGCGTCGACGAACGCGGGATCGTGAAATTCGTACGACTGCCGGACGGTCATGCGGGTCCCCACCCCTTCTAGGTCGAAGGTCACGGCCGTGTGGGCGGTGAATCGCTTGATCCCGCCGACCTCGACGCCGATCGAGAGGACGAGCCGCTCGGGCGGGGAAATCTCGAGGAAGGTTCCGCGAGCCCAATGATCCACTCCGTCCGGCAGGCGCATGCAAACGACGAACGCGCCGCCGGTTCTGAAATCGACCTCCGCCTCGGGGACGCTGCAGCCTTCGGGGCTGAACCAGCGTTTGATATGGTCGGCGCGGCTCCACGCCTTGAAGACGAGTTCGCGCGGCGCGGGGAACGCGCGGGAGACGATCAACTTCTCCGACTTCAGACCGGTGGATTCACGTGGGTTCGCCATTTTTGCTTCCTTCCTTGGTGAGATCTTCGAGATAGGCGCCAAGCCGATCGAGCTTGCGCTCCCATTCGATTCGACGCGCGTTGATCCATTGCTCCGCCGCGCTCAGCGCGCCGGCATCGATCCGGCAGGTGCGGACGCGGCCGACTTTCTCGCTGACGACGAGACCGGATCGTTCGAGCACCGCCAGATGCTGGGCGACCGCGGGCAGCGACATCGGGAGCGGACGCGCGAGTTCGCTGACGCTGGCCGGACCGAGCGACAGCCGCTCGACCATGGCCCGCCGCGTCGGATCGGCGAGTGCCTGAAATGCGAGATCGAGAGCGGCGGATCGGTTAAGCATTCGCTTTTGTATCGCAGCGCGAATAGAAAAGCAAGAGCTTAAGTGATGGGGGCTGCGGCGGCGTCGCGGCTAATCCCCCAGGCCCGTCACCTCACCTTCACACGCAACAGGCGGGCAGAGGGGGCTTGAGCCGTGCTGGGTTGCGGGAAACGCGAACTTGCCTTTCTGAGTCTTTCGCGCCGCTAAACCGACGCCTGCCGCCTCCTCTCCCCACCTCTTTGCGGGGAGAGGTGAGGTGAGGGGCGGGGGGATTGGCCGCATTGTCGATCGCTCGTCGTGCCCCTCGGGCTGGATCCCCCGCTTCGGCTATTCGCGCAGCCCTTCCGCCACGCCCTCCACTCGCACCTCGCTCTTCACGGAATTGGCGATGAAGCAGGCGTCGTGCGATCTGTGGTGGATCGCATCTATTTCGGTCGCGCTCGGACGCTTGTCGCCGGTGAAGACGATGCGCGGCTTCAAGGTCACGACCGTCATCGCGACGCGGCCGTCCGCGCCCTCGCTCACTACGCCTTCCGCGACATCGTCGTAAGTCTCGACGACGAATCCCGCCTGCTTGGCGAAATCGAGAAAGAACAGCATGTGGCAGCTCGACAGCGACGCGATAAGCGCCTCCTCGGGATCGACGCCCGCCGGATCGGAGAAAGGAACTCTCACCACGCTCGGAGAGGACGAGGCCGGCACGACAGCCCCGCCGTCGAACGCCCAACTATGCGCGCGGCTGTATCTGCCGTCGGTGAACCGCTCGTCTGGCTTGCGGCGCCAGCGGATAGTCGCGGTGTAGGTGGTCATGGGATTCTCCCGGGGCATCCACCTTATCACCACTGACGCGTCGGCCGCCATGGCAACCGGGCGCGCTGCTGTAGTCGCGGTCGTTGACCGCGTGGGTTCCGCTTGGTTGACAATCGGAAATGAGGCGCCGAGGCAACGCGCGTTGAATTCGGTCGCTTTGTCCTAGTCGCGCTTCGTGCGACGCATTACCTAGCGCTGCGCGTCGGCGCGCGATGCTGAAAACCTGCTCGAGAGGGACCATGGCAGCGCAGGGAAACGGAGCGGACGGGACGGCAGCGCTGGCGGTGGCGCCGCGTTACGAGGAGACATTCCCGATCCTGACGACGAAGGAAATCGATCGGCTGCGCCGCTTCGGCGCCCTGCATCGCTACGCCGACGGCGAAAAACTGATCGAAACCGGCAAACCCGCCTCAGGCATGTACGTCGTACTCTCCGGCCATGTCGCGATAACCCAGCGCGACGGCATCGGCCACATAGCGCCCGTGGTGGAGCAAGGTCCGGGCCAATTCCTGGCGGAAATCGCTCAGCTTTCAAACCGCGCCGCGCTGGTCGACGGCGTCGCGGAAGGGGAAGTCGAGGCGCTACTGATCCCGCCCGCGGGGGTTCGATCCCTGATGGTGGCGGAAGCGGAACTCGGCGAACGCATCATGCGCGCGCTCATTTTGCGGCGGGTCAGCCTGATTCAGGCAGGCGTCGGGGGGCCGGTGCTGATCGGCGGCGCCAACGGCGCTGACGTGATCCGGCTACGAGGGTTTCTCATCCGCAACGGCTATCCGCATCACCTGCTAGACCCCGCCAGCGACGAGGAGGCGAGCGAACTGATCGCCCGTTACGCGTCCGAGGCCGGCGGCCTCCCGCTCGTCGTCTGTCCCGACGGCGTCATCTTGCACAATCCCAGCGAACGCATCCTCGGGCGGCAATTGGGGATGACCGCGGCGCCGCGCCGCGGCTTGGTTTACGACGTCGCGGTGGTCGGCGCCGGTCCGGCAGGCCTCGCGACCGCCGTCTACGCCGCCTCGGAGGGTCTTTCGGTGATCGTGCTGGATGCGCGCGCCTACGGCGGCCAGGCAGGCGCCAGCGCGCGGATCGAGAATTATTTTGGCTTCCCGACGGGAATTTCCGGACACGCCCTGGCTTCGCGGGCCTTCATCCAGGCGCAAAAATTCGGCGCCGAGATGATGATTCCCGCCACGATCCGGACGCTCGACTGTTCACGCGTTGGCGGGGCGCTAGGCCTCGAAATCGAGGACGACGGCCGTATCGACGCGCGGACCGTGGTGATCGCCAGCGGCGCCCGCTATCGCCGGCCGGCGTGCGCCGACCTCGCCCGTTTCGAGGGCCGAGGCGTCTGGTATTGGGCCTCGCCGATCGAGGCGCGACTCTGCGCCGGCGAGGAAGTGATCCTCGTCGGGGGCGGAAATTCCGCAGGTCAGGCGGCGGTCTTCCTCTCCGGCCACGCCGCCAAGGTGCGCATGATGGTGCGCGCCGCGGGGCTCGCCGAAAGCATGTCGCGCTACTTGATCGATCGCATCGCCGCGGCGGCGAACATCGAACTGATGACGCTGACGGAGATCGCGGCCTTGCAGGGTGGGCCGGACGGCGTCGAGCGGGTGCGTTGGCGTGATCGCCGCACGGGCGTCGAGACCGAAGCGGCGATCCGCAACGTCTTTCTCTTCATCGGCGCCGATCCGGCGGCCGCCTGGCTCGCAGGATGCGGCGTCGAGGTCGACCAGGCCGGTTTCATCGTCACGCGCGGGGCGATCGCTCCGCTGCAAACCTCCGTGCCTGGAGTGTTCGCGGTGGGAGATGTCCGCTCCGGATCGGTCAAGCGCGTCGGCGCCGCGATCGGCGAAGGCGCTCAGGTCGTTCACGCCCTGCACGGCTTTCTCGCCGATTTGAAAAGCTCGGCCGTCCCCTGAAAGGAGCCGCCATGGCGATCCATTGCACGCACTTGACCACCATCCGCGAAGTGACGCCGAGCGCTCTCGGCTGCGAGGAATGTCTGCGGCTGGGCCAGGCCTGGGTTCACCTTCGCATCTGTCGCGCCTGCGGCCACGTCGGCTGCTGCGATTCCTCGCCGGGTAAGCACGCGACCAAACACTTCCAGGCGACGAGGCATCCAATCATCGAAGGCTATGACCCGCCGGAAGGCTGGGGCTGGTGTTTTGTCGACGAAGTCATGTTCGATCTCTCGGACCGGATGACGCCGCACAACGGTCCGATCCCGCGCTACTATTGAGCAATCCACGCAAGCGGCCCTGCGATGGTCGCCCTCCCGACCGCGCCGCCGATCTCTCCCGCCCAATTTCGCGCTAGGAACTCGCCGCCCCGCGTGTTACCTCGCCTCGCCATGCAGCGGGGGCGCACGCCGAGTCCGACCGCGGAGAATTTCGACATGGCTGAAATCGACAGACTGGCGTTGCCGGAAGGCCTCGCATTCGACGACGTCCTGCTCCGGCCGGGGCACTCGACGGTGATGCCCAGCGCGGTCGACGTCACGACGCGCCTGACGCGCTCGATCCGGCTCAATCTGCCGATCATTTCTTCGGCGATGGACACGGTCACCGAGGCGCGGCTCGCGATCGCGATGGCGCAGGCGGGCGGGCTCGGGGTCATTCACCGCAATCTCACGCCCGAAGCGCAGGCCGAGGAAGTGCGCAAGGTGAAACGCTTCGAGAGCGGCATGGTGGTCGATCCGATCACCATCTTTCCCGACGCCAGCCTCGCCGACGCGCTCGCCCTGATGAAGCGCGCCTCGATTTCCGGCATTCCGGTGGTCGAGCGCGGGGCGGCGTATGGCAAGCCCGCGCGTCTCGTCGGCATCCTGACCAACCGCGACGTGCGCTTCGCCGAAGACCCCCGGCAGCCCGTCAGCGATCTCATGACCAAGAAGGTCGTCACGGTCGGCGAAGGGGTTTCGCGCGACGAGGCGCGGCGTCTGCTGCACCACCATCGCATCGAAAAGCTGGTCGTCGTCGACGAGGCGCATCGCTGCGTCGGCCTCGTCACCGTCAAGGACATCGAGAAGGCGACCGCGCATCCAGATGCCGCCAAGGACGCGGACGGGCGCCTGCGCGTGGCGGCGGCCACGACCGTCGGCGACAGCGGCTTCGAGCGCGCGGAGCTCTTGATGGCGGCGGGGGTCGATTGCCTCGTGGTCGACACCGCGCACGGCCACTCCGAGCAGGTGCTGGAGCAGGTCCGGCGCATCCAGCGCGCCACCAACCGGGTCGCGGTCGTCGCCGGCAACGTCGCGACGCGTGAGGGCGCGCAGGCGCTGATCGACGCGGGGGCGGATGCGATCAAGATCGGCATCGGGCCGGGTTCGATCTGCACCACCCGCATCGTAGCGGGCGTCGGCGTGCCGCAGTTGTCCGCCGTGCTCGAGGCGGCCGAGGCGGGGCGCAGGGCGGGCATCCCCGTGATCGCCGACGGCGGCATCAAATATTCCGGCGATCTCGCGAAAGCGATCGCGGCCGGCGCGGAATGCGTGATGATCGGTTCTCTGCTCGCCGGCACGGACGAGAGTCCCGGCGAGGTCTTCCTCTACCAGGGCCGCTCCTACAAGAGCTATCGCGGCATGGGCTCGCTGAGCGCGATGGCGCAGGGCTCGGCCGACCGCTATTTCCAGCAGGACGTCCGCGATCAGATGAAACTGGTGCCCGAGGGCGTCGAGGGGCAAGTGCCCTATCGCGGCCCGACGGGCGCGATCCTGCACCAGCTCGCCGGCGGCCTGCGCGCCGCGATGGGCTATGTAGGCGCCGCGACGATCCCCGAGTTGCACGCCAAGGCGAAATTCATGCGCATCACCTCGGAGGCGCAGCGCGAGAGCCATGTGCACGACGTGGCTATTACGCGAGAGTCGCCGAACTATCCGTCGGGTCAGTGAGGGGTTAGAGTCTAACGGGATTTTCAGCAATTTGCGTGATGCTTCTAGTACCTCAGCACAGAGGTTTTGACGCGTTCTCCATATCCCGGCGCTAAGTCGGGCAATTTAGCGGGATCAACGAGCACGGCGATGGCTCGCGCAGCGGCCGGCCGTCGCGAGATCAATCCGGCCTTTTCGAGCGTCAAGATCATTTGGTGCACCGTCGGCGGTGTGACGCGAAAGAAGCGCGCGATGTCGGATTGCGCGGGCGGGCGACCATTTACGAACGTATAGGCGTGGATGAAGGCGAGATACTGACCCTGTCTCGCGCTGAAATCCTGTGGCGAATCAGTTTCCGTTCGATTCATCAGGAGTCCTCGAATCTTTGAGGGCAAGCGATGAACATACGGTATCGGGTCGATCTGAGCGAGGCGGAGCGGCTCGAACTCGAGGCGCTGCTGAACGGCGGCAAACACGCGGCGCGCAAACTCGAGCGAGCGCAAATCCTGCTCGCCGCCGACGCGGGCGCCAGCGACGAGGCGATCGCGAGCGTCGTGCGGGTCAGCGGATCGACGGTTTACCGAACCAAGCGGCGCTTTGTCGAAGGCAATCTGGATTTCGCGCTGAGCGAAGAGCCGCGACCCGGCGCGGCGCGCAAATTGTCGGGCAAGGAGACGGCGCTGCTGGTGGCGACGGCCTGCTCCGACCCGCCGCGGGGGCGCAAGCGTTGGACGCTGGACCTGCTGGCCGATGCGATGGTCAAGCTCACGGAGGATGATAGCCTATCGCGCGAGACCGTGCGCCGACGCTTGGCCGAGGATGATTTGAAGCCCTGTCGCAAAGACATGTGGTGTATTGCGCAAGTCGACGGCGCCTATGTCGCCCGCATGGAGGACGTGCTCGACCTCTACGCCGAGGACGACGATCCGAAGCGCCCGGTTATTTGCTTCGACGAAAGCCCGACCCAGCTGATCGGCGAGACCCGCCTGCCGATCCCGCCCGCGCCGGGCCAACCCGAGCGATACGATTGCGAATACAAGCGCAACGGCACAGCCAATCTGTTCGTCTTCCTCGATACGCACAAGTCCTGGCGTCATGTGAAGGTGACCGATCACAGGGCCGCCTGCGATTTCGACCATTGCATGCGCGATCTCGCCGATACGCACTATCCCGACGCGGATCGCATTCGCGTCGTCATGGACAATCTTTCCACCCACACCCCAGGCGCTCTGTACGACACCTTCCCCGCGCCCGAGGCGCATCGCATCCTTCAGCGCTTGGAGTTCCATTACACGCCAAAGCACGCCAGTTGGCTGAACATGGTCGAGATCGAAATCGGCGTGCTTCGCGGCCAGTGTCTCGACCGCCGCATCGGCGAACGCGACCGGCTCGAATCCGAGATCGCCGAATGGCAGCGACAGCGAAATGCCTCCGGAGCCCGAATCCAATGGGGCTTCACCACAACCAAAGCACGCGAAAAGCTCGCCCGCGTCTATCCAGACACCGCCAAAGAGTAATAACCCCTGTGACGAGGTACTAGCACGGTTATCCTGAGACGGCGGCGAGTTTTATCCGAGGACGACGAGTGAGCAGCGCGCTTGCGCGGAAATTGGAATCGCTGCGCGCCAAGGGCGCGATGCGCGACGACGAGGTGGCCAACCTGCTGGGCACGCGTGCTGAGACCGTGTCGCGCTGGGACGAAGGGCGCGCCTATCCCGAGACGAACACCGAAAAGACGCTGCTGGAGCTGGAATACATTGTCGATTTGTCGGCGGATTTTTACGAACCCGCCGAAGCGCGGAAATGGATTTTTTCTGCGCAAAAATTACTGTCGGGCGCCTCACCGGCCGAACTGATCCACGAAGGGAAGGTTGACGACGTGCTTCGACTGGTTGGTCAGCTGAGGGAAGCTGCATACGTTTAAATCCAAGGACTTCGAACCAAGATTTCTTGTTCCAAATGCAATATTGCCTCACGGCTCGATCAGCACGCCGGGATTCATCATGCCGCGGGGATCGAGCGCGCCCTTTGCCGCGCGCAGCGCGGCGGCGAACAGTTCGGGCCGCTGTCGATCGTACCAGGGGCGATGGTCGCGCCCGACGGCGTGATGGTGCGTGATCGTTCCACCGGCGGCGATCAACGCGTCGCTCGCGGCCTCTTTGATGGCGCGCCATTGCTCGATCAGGACGCCATGACGGCCGAGCGCATGGAACGAGAAGTACGGCGCCGGACCGTCGGGATAGACATGCGTGAACCGGCAGGTGACTTCGCCCGGCGACCCGGTCGCCTCGACGACGGCGCGCTCGGTCGCGGCCTTGACCGTGTCGTGGAACGCCTCGAAACGCTCCCATGTGATCGATGTCTCGAACGTGTCGTTGATGATCCCCGCCGGCGCGAGAAACTCTCGCGCGTACGGCATGCGAATGAACGCGGTTCGCCACAAACCCGCCGCCCCGTCGCGATGCGCATCGGCGCCGCCGGCCTCCGCGACGCCGCCATGATCGGCGCAACATTCGAGCGCGCGCCTCATCCACGCGTCGAGCGGATGATCCCCGGATTCGAAGGCGAGCACCAGGATGGCGACGGAGCCGTCGGCGGCGCCCGTATTGTAGGCTTCCCGCGGGTCGAGAATCCGGCAGTTCGACGGATAGAGACCGGCCTGTGCGATCGCGCGCACCGCGCGCGCGGCCGCAAAGAAGCTCCCGAATTTGACGCTGCCGCCCGCGCGAAACGTCGGCTTCGCCTGCAACCGCATCCAGGCCTGCGAAATGACCCCGAGAATGCCTTCGGAGCCGATGAACATACGGTCGGGGCTCGGTCCCGCGCCCGATCCGGGCAGGCGTCGCGTCTCGATCACGCCCTTGGGCGTCACGACGCGGAGGCTCTCGACGAGATCGTCGATATGCGTATAGAGGCTCGCGAAATGGCCGCCGGATCGCGTCGCGATCCAGCCGCCGAGCGTCGAATATTCAAAACTCTGCGGAAAGTGGCGCAGGGTCAGTCCGTGCGGCTTCAGCTGGGCCTCGAGCGCCGGCCCGAACGCGCCTCCCTCGATCCTGGCCGCGCGGGAGATCGGGTCCACCTCCAACACCTTGCCGAGATTGCGGAGATCGATGGTAACGGCGGCCTCGTTGCGCTCGTCTCGGCGATGCTCGACGCCGCCGCAGACGCTGGACCCGCCGCCGAAAGGCGCGATGGCGCCGGCGACGGTTCCCGCCCAGTCCATCACCGCCGAAATCTCCGCCTCGTTGCGGGGATAGGCGACGACATCAGGCGCACAATCATACTGGCCGAGCATAGCGTGGACGTAGTCGAGATAGGACTTGCCATAGGTATGGGCCGCTCGATCATAGCGCTCGATCGTGCAGAAGGCTTCGAGCGACGCCGGCGGCGTCACGCGAGGAGTCGGCAGCGTAAGCTCGCCGAGCGGCGGCACGGCCACGGTTGCAAAGGCATCGCGGCCGAATTTCTCGTGATAGCGGCCGAGGACGAACCCCCGCTCCTCCGCGCTCATGCCCTCGCCTTCGCGACCCCAGCCGAAATGTTTCATTCTCGCGGCGTTCATGGCTCCTCCCTTGATTCAATTCACGCGGGCGGGATCGCCTCGCGCACCGCGCTGACGTAATCCGCCAAGGTCGCCTCCAGCCGCTCATGCATCAATAGCTGAAACGGCGCCAAATCCTCCGCCAACGAGCCGCGCTCGAGCGCGTCGAGGTAGGCCTTGCGATCCTCTGGGCGCACCGCGACCGGCGGGTACCCGCCGCGGATCAACAAGAGGTTCATTAGCAGCCGCGCCGCTCGGCCGTTGCCATCGCCGAAAGGGTGGATCGCGGTAAGGCGGAAATGCGCGGCGAAAGCGGTCTCGGGATCGGGCGTGGCCGCGCTCAACCACCCGCCGAACTCACGCATGAGTTCGGGAATCTTCGCGGGATTGGGAAATATGACGGGCGAACCAGCGATCCTGCGCGGCAGCTCGCTATACTGGCCGGCGATCTCCGACTGGCTGCGCGCGACGATCCGCCGGTGCAATTCCTGCACCGTGTCTTCGCCGAGCGGCGCCGCCGTCGCGGCGATCTGCCGCATCCACAGCAGCGCCTGATAATGATCGACGGCTTCTAGATGGTCGCGCAGCGATTTGCCGCCGACCGTGATCCCGTGCTCGATCACCTCGGCCGTCTCGCGAAGCGTGAGCGTGTTTCCCTCGATCGCGTTCGAGGTGTAGGTCAGCTCCACGTCATAATGCTTTTGCAACTGCGCCAAGGCGGCGGTCGACAGCGGGCGCGAGCGATCGAGTTCGGCTTTCGATCGTTCGATGCGGTCCTTCAGCGCCTGGAACATGGACCAGCCATAGCGTATTTTCGCCATGCCGTCTCGAGTAGGACCCGCGGACCGGCGATCCTTAACGGCGGGAACGCCTGACCCTCACATCCGGTTCTGCGCTTTACTTAGCCCGGCGTGAGGCCACGTGCTATAATTCGCCCCTGGAAAGAGGGAGATATGGCCGTCAACTTGAAACATGATCCCATCCTGTCACGTTTCCGCGCTGCCCTGGACGAGATGTATGGCGATCGAATCGACAGGGTCGTCCTGTTCGGATCGCGTGCCCGTGGCGATGCGCATGGCGAGTCTGATTACGACGTCGCCGTTTTCCTGAAGGAACTTCCCGATCGCTGGGGGGAACTGCATCGTCTGGCCGATCTTCGCATCAAATTGATCGACGACACGGGGGCATTCTTCGATGTGCTGCCTTACCCGTCTGCGGCCTATTCGGAACGCTCCCCACTCATGCGAGAAATCCGCCTCGACGGTCTCGATCTGTGACGCCGGAATCTGCGCAGTTCCTCGGCAAGGCCAACAGACTGCTTCTGGAAGCCGAGGCCATTTTGAAGATCGCCCTTGATGATGCGGCGGGGCGCACCGCTTATCTGGCGGGGTTCCATGCGGCGCAGGCTTTCATTTCCGAGAAGTCCGGCCGGACGGTTAAAACGCACAAGGGCGTACATAAGGAGTTTCAGCGCCTGACGAAGAATGATGCGAATTTTCCTTCCGCCCTGCGTGGTTTCCTCTCCCATACCTACAATCTCAAAGCTATTGCCGACTATCAAACCGGCCCCGGCATCGAAGTGTCGACCGAACAGGCGACGAGGGCGCTCGAGGAGGCGAAGCTTTTCGTTGGGCATGTCACGCATTTTGCTCAGCGAACCGTGACAGGCACCCGTGTAAAGACACGGACCACATGCCCAACCGCGGCAGCAAACGAGCTCACTCCGCCGCCTGCCGCCTCGGCGCCGGCGTGCGCCATGTCTCGATCAGCCGCGCCCATTCCTCGCGCACCTTGGCGAGATTGCCCATCTTCACATGGCCGTAGCCGCGGATTTTTTCCGGCAGCGCCGCGAGCGAGACGGCAAGGGTGTGATTGTCGGAGTTCAGCGTCGCGATCAGCTCCCGGAGAAGCGCTTCATATTGGCCGATCAACGCCCGCTCCTCGC
>DASXYQ010000395.1:0-2398 GCA_036502445.1 Roseiarcus sp.
GGCGTACGGAAATAGATCGCCCAGAAATAATCGCGATCGATCACTGGCGTGACGTGGTAGCCCGTGTCCGACAGCGCCTTGCGCACTTCGAGCTGCCGGGCGCGGTCTTCCACGGCGAAGGCGATGTGATGCACCGAGCCCGCGCCCTGCCGGGCCGCGGCGATGTTCGGCAGCGTCTCGACATCGATGAAATCCGCGCCGTTGCCACCCGGCATGCCAAAGCGTCTGACGCCGTCCGCCTTGTCAACTTCCTCATAGCCCATGAAGCCGAGCAGTTCCGCGGTGGCGCCGTCGTCCCTGAGGCGAAGCGAGGCGGAGTGGAAGCCGCGAATGGCGTGCTCAGCGTCGACGCCGCCGTGAGTCCAGGGCAGGCGTCGGTCGTTCTCGACCTCGACCAGCGCGAAACCGTCGCCGTCGGGACCGGCGAAATGCAGGCGCTTCTCGCCGAAGGCTTCGTCAGCCTTCAGGCCGTCGACGTCGTACGCGGCGAACCGTTCCGTCCAGAACGGCAGCGAGCCTTTGGGCACGGAGAAAACGGTTTCCCCGACCTCGCCCGTGCCGGGGCGCCCGCGAGCGCTATTTGGGAACGGGAAATAGGTCATCACCGAGCCGGGCGTTCCGACCTCGTCGCCGTAATAGAGATGATAAACGTCGGGAGCGTCGAAGTTCACCGTCTTTTTCACGCGACGCAGGCCCAGCGCCTTGGTGAAGAACGCATTGTTGGCCTGGGCTCCCGCGGCCAACGAAGTGACGTGATGCAAACCTTTGATCTGATTTATCTTGTGCATGGCTCATGTCCTCAATGGCGCCGCGCGATGCGGCGCGGGTCCATGCCTCACGAGATAGCCGCTCGAAGCAGCGGGCAGTAGGCGCCGATTTTGCCATTATCTATTGCAAATTTTGCAATAAAAGAAGGAGCGACGGCTCGGTGCGGCAAGCGAAACGGGATGACCGGACAGATCGAACGCATACGGGTTTTCCTGGAAGTCGCGGAGCGGCAGAGCTTCGCCGCGGCGGCGCGTGCGCTGGGTCTGACGCCCAGCATCGTGACGCGCTACGTCTCCGAACTCGAGGCCGAACTCAGCGTGCAACTCCTCGTTCGCACGACGCGCCGCGTCTCCCTCACCGTCGCCGGGACGCTCTACGTCGAGCGCATCCGGCGGGTCGTCGACCAGCTCGATGGCGCCAACGAATTCGTCCGCCAGCAGCAGGACGCGGTGAAGGGGCTGCTTCGCGTCAGCGCGCCTTTGTCGCTCGGGCTTCGGTTTCTGCCGGTCGCCATCGCGCGATTTTGCGACCTTTATCCGAACGTCGAACTCAAACTGAATCTCACGGACCGCTTCGTCGACATGCTCGGCGACGAATTCGACATGGCGCTCAGGATCTCCGGGCCGCCGTCCGACAAGTCGACGATCTGGCGCAAGATCTGCGTGGTTCCCCGGCTGCTGGTCGCCTCGCCCGCCTATCTGCTGCACGCCGGCGTCCCGAAGGCCCCGGGGGACCTGACGGGCCATAAATGCCTGGGCTATTCGAATTTCGCCGGCGGCGATCGATGGACGCTCCGCAACAGCGTCACCGGCGAGGAGCAATCGACTGAGGTGAACTTGCCGTTCGAATGCGACAATGGCGAGATCGTCGCCGAGCTCGCGGCGTCCAGCGAAGGCATAGCGCTGCTGCCTCGCTTCATTGTCTCCAAATATCTAGAGGTTGAAACTCTGACGCCGATCCTGGCGCAATGGCGACCGCCCGAAATCTGGTTGACGGCGTTCTATCCGCCCTATCAGGCGCTGCCCGCGAAGGTGAACGCCTTCACGCGTCTGATCGAGCAGCTGATCGCCTCCGATCGATCGATGGTCAGCGGGGATCGAGCCGATCAAAGTTTGTAGAACGCTCCCCCTCCCCGTAAGTACGGGGAGGGGATTCTCGCCGCTGCCGCGCCACGTTCACTGCTTCAAGAAGAAGCGCACCATGACGCGAGAGGCGTCTACCCCTACGCTCTGGGTGTAACTGCCGCGGCTGTCGCCGCCGAACCAGGCGTGCCCGCCGCCCTCGACAGACCAGAGTTCGACGACCGGCTGGCCGGCCGGATCCTGCAGCGCCGTTTGATTGACGCGCCGACCTTCGATACGCCATTCGAGATCGACCTGTTTCAAATTCATTCGGCCGCTCCGAGCCTGCTCGAGGATTCGCATCGCGTTGACGGGGTCGACCGTGGCGTCGGCGCCGCCGTGAAAGACAATTTTGCGGCATTGGGTTTCACCGACGACGCGCAGGGCCGGCTCGGCGGCCGCTCCCTTCATCGCGGCGAAAGCCGAGGGGACGTCCTTGGCCGCTTTGTAGGGCAGCCCCGAGTGGATTCCGACGGCGTCGAACAGATCGGGATAGGTCGCGGCGAGAA
>DASXYQ010000396.1:0-17373 GCA_036502445.1 Roseiarcus sp.
CTTGCCTCGCCGCGCGATCCGGAACGTCGGGGATCGCAGGTCTCGTTCCGTTTTGCCCATGGGTACGAGGTGATGCAGGCGCTGATCGCGGAGGGAATCATCGGCGATTTCCGCGCGCCCGACATCATGCGGTTCGGCTTCACTCCGCTCTATCTCAGTCCCGGCGAGGTCGAATCGGCGGCTCGCCGCCTCGCCGCGGTCATCGACCAGGGGCTCTGGGACCAGCAGAAATTCCGAGCGCGGAACAAGGTGACATGACCGGCGGATCGGAATCGCCCGAAGGCGCCGAGACGGATTTTCGCCGCCGCATGTCCTATTCCGACTATTTGAAGTTGGACTTGTTGCTGCACGCGCAGGCGCCGCTTTCGACCGCGCACGACGAGACGCTGTTCATCATCCAGCATCAGACCTCCGAACTCTGGATGAAGCTCGCGATCCACGAAATCCGCGCCGCCTGCAATGCGATCCGCGCGGACAGGCTGCAACAGACGTCCAAGATCCTCGCGCGGGTTTCGCGCATCTTCGAGCAACTGAACAACGCCTGGGACGTGCTGCGCACGATGACGCCGAGCGAATATACGCAATTCCGCGAGAGCCTCGGGCAGTCCTCCGGCTTTCAATCCTGGCAATACCGGGCGATCGAGTTCCTTGTCGGAAATCGCAACCTCGCGTTGCTGAAGCCGCACGAACACGACGCGGAGATCACGGCGGAACTGACGCGCATCCTGGCGCGGCCGAGCCTCTATCAGGAGGCGATCGCGCTGCTCGGCCGCGGCGGCTTCGACGTCGGCGCGGAGCCCGCTGACCTCGCAGCTTCGCATGTCGAGAGCGAAGCGGTGCTGCAAGCCTGGGCGACGATCTATCGCGAGCCTGAGAAATACTGGTCGCTCTACGAACTGGCGGAGAAGCTGATCGACTTCGAAGACTATTTCCGCCGCTGGCGCTTCAACCACGTCACGACGGTCGAGCGCGTGATCGGGCTGAAGCGCGGCACCGGCGGCACCTCCGGGGTTTCGTATTTGAGGCGGATGCTCGACGTCGTGCTGTTTCCGGAATTGTGGAAGGTGCGGACGGAGTTGTAGGCGTTTGTCGTGAACAAGGCGGTATCTCCTCACATCGCTATCACGCTTGCAATTCGTAGTTTTTGCTACGATAATGCGTCCGTGAACGGCAAGGAATTTATCCGGCGAGCGAGAAAGTGGGCCAAAGCCCACGAGACGGAGATCCTCGTAGACGTCTCACGGGGCAAAGGCGGCCATCAAATCGTCCGCATCGGCGCAAAATGGACAACCGTTCAAACCGGCGAACTGAAACCCGGCATTTTTCACGCGATGCTGAAGCAACTCGGCATCCCAAAGCACGAGTTTTGAAGATGCAGACATGGATTTTCCCCGCCGTCATCGAGAAACTCGGCGACGACGATTTCCTGGCGACCTTTCCCGATCTGCCCGAGACGATGACCGGCGGCGCCTCGCTCGCCGAAGTCCGCGACAACGCGGCTGATGCGTTGGAAGAGGCGATCCTGGCGTATCTGGCGCAAGGGCGAGCGATCCCCATCCCTCGCGACCCGCGCGGCGGCGAGGAAGCCGTCATCCTCGATCCCGTGACCGCGGCTCGCGCCGCGCTCGCGACCGCCATGCGGGAAAAGAAGATCTCCAACGTCGCCCTCGCGAAAACGCTCGGAAAGACCGAGGGCGCGATCCGACGTCTCACGGACGGGTCGAGCGGCGTCAAGATCGCTACGGTCCTTCAAGCCATGAACGCCCTCGGCGCGCGCGCCGTTTTGGGCGTTGTGACGGACTGACACCGCGCGGCGACCGGGGGTGACAGTGTATAATTAGACTAGACTAGTGGACCCTCTCCCCCGCAAAGCGATCCCGTCCATGCCAAAATTCGCAAACGGGATCGGGACACCATTCGCCTTCGTAATCGATGCCCTCCTGGTGAGGGCAGCCGATTATGCGGTCGGTCATCACGACCGACAGCGCTTGGTGCTGGTCGATAAATGCGAGGACCTCTCTCGCGATTTCGGGGTCAGCGCGGATGTCGCCCCGGTCCACCTTCCAGTCGCGCATTTCCCCGACCTCGAGGTTCTGGGCTGGCACGATGCCGACAGCTACCTTTGTGGCTCGGTTCAGGTTCGGACCGTAAAAGGCGATCGTCGCGACGGGCCATCCGCGCATGCCCTTCTTCGCCTTCTTGCTGAGGCGCTTGATAGACCGATCTTCCACCATATTTGGCTCCCCGCGATAGCCGCGCTGCGCGATGGGTCATTTAGTCTAAGCGAACGACCGCTCTCCCGCCAGAACGGCGCGACAGGCCTCCCTACCTATTCACCTGGCTCAACGCGAATCCCGCCTTCCCCGCATATCCTTTCACGATCGCCTCGCGTTCGTCGCGGCTCAGCACCTTCTCGATATATTCGAAGCCGGCGGGCGCCAGCTTCTCCACTTCGTCGATCACGCGCTCGGGTCCGCCTTTGCGATTGAGGCGCACGATCTCGGCCGTCTTGACAAGCCGGTCCTCTTCATAGGCGTGCAGCGCGTGCATCGGGTGGTCGGCTTTCCGCAGCCAGTCGGCGAGGCTGCGCGCGTCGAGGATCGCCTGCGCGGCCCCGTTGGAGCCGACGGGGTACATCGGATGCGCGGCGTCGCCCATCAGCGTCACGCGACCGAAACTCCAGCGCGGCAGGGGATCGCGGTCGCACATCGGATATTCCCAACAAATCGGCGTCGCGCGCACCAACGCCTCGACGTCGACGCCCGGCGCGATGAAGCGCGAGGCGTAGGGCACGACTTCCTCCATGCGGCCGACGCGCGACCAAGAATCCACCGGCGCGGGGGTGATCGCGCCGTCGGCGATGCGAATCGCGATCGCCCAGTTGGTGAGCCGCCTTTCCGGCGTCGAGCCGGGGGCGATCGGGTAGAGCGCGAGCTTGGCGCCCATGCCGCCGCCGATATACATCGAGCGTCCCGTCAGGAATTGCGGCCATTCGGTCGCGCCGCGCCAAAGCATCACGCCCTGCCAGTTCGGCCGGCCTTCATTGGGATAGAAATGTCGCCGCGCGACGGAGTGGATGCCGTCCGCCGCGACGAGCGCCTCGCCCCTCACCGTTTCGCTCGAGGCGCCGAAGCGCGCGTCGGTGAAATGCGCGGTGACGCCGCCTTCGTCCTGGAGAAACCCGGCGAGACGCATGCCCGTCCGAACGGCTTCGGGCCCGAGTTCGGCGATAACGGCGTCGTGGATGACCCTCTGCAGCCGCCCGCGATGAATGGAAAATTGCGGGTATTCGAAGCCCGCATCGGCGCCGCGCGGCTCGCTCCAGATCTTCTGGCCGAGCCGATTGATGTAGATCAGCTCCTTGGTGCGGATGGCGACCGCGTCGAGCGCGGGCAAGAGACCGAGCGCGGCGAGTTCCTTGATCGCGTGCGGAAGTGTATTGATGCCGACGCCGACCTCGCGGATCTGGCTCGCCTGTTCGTAGACGACGGATTTGATGCCGCGCTTGTGCAGCATGAGCGCCAAGGCCAACCCGCCAATGCCGCCGCCCGCGATGAGAATGGTCATGTGGAGACTCGTTTGTGTCCTCGCGAACCACCGGCGTTCGGAACGGCGCACGTCGGGTAAACATGTGTCATGCTCGCGAACGCGAGCATCCAGGACACCACGACGCTAAAAGGCTTGCTCGCCTTCCGCTTCCCTAGACTTTCCGGCACACGCCGAGTGTCCCTCATGTCCCCGCGGCTGGATACCCGCTTTCGCGGGTATGACATGTCCACAGGAAAGATTTGTTTCGAGCGGTCTCTCAAATAGAGCTTCACTTCCCCTCCTCCGGAGGCGGCAGAAAGTCGACCTCGTGCTTGGCCGAGAGCGCGACGACCTCGGCCGGCGTCTGCTCCGCCATGTTGTGGATGCCCCAGAAGAGATCGTACAGACGGCGGGTCGGCGTCACCCAGAACAAGCACTTCACAATCCGGCCGGACTTGTTGAAGATGCCGTGCGGCAAGCCCATCGGCAGGCGCACGAGATCGCCTGGATTGGCCTCCGCGCCGCGACCGTCGAGCATCAGCTCGAACTGACCCTCGAACATGTAGATGAATTCATCCTGCGTCGGATGGATATGCGGCGGCACGAACGTATCGGGCGGAAACGTCGCGTGCCACGCGAACGAACGCTCGCTCACCTGTTTGGGAACATAGGTCTGCCCGAGAATGTTCCACGCGATATTGTCGAGGCCTTCGCCAGCCTTGGTGATTCCGGGGGTCAAAATCATGTTGCCGTCCTTTCCTGTAGCCGCGGCGCCGGCTCGCCGCCGCCGACATGGAGATGGCGATCGACGATCGCCGGATTCGCCCTGAATTCCGCGCTCGTGCCGCGCCATACGACGCGTCCCTTTTCGAGCACCGCGTGACGATCGGCGATGCGCAGCAGCGCGCCGATGTTCTTGTCGATGACGAGGATCGATTCACCGCTCGCTTTCAGCCCTGCGAGGCAGGCCCAGATCTCGGCGCGGATCAGCGGGGCCAGCCCCTCCGTCGCTTCGTCGAACACCAGCAGCTTCGGATTGGTCATCAGCGCGCGCCCGATCGCCAGCATCTGCTGTTCGCCGCCCGAGAGCTGGTCGCCGAAATGGGATCGCCGCTCGGCGAGACGCGGAAACAGCGTATAGATTTTCGGCAGCGTCCATTTGGGCGAGCCGAAGCGCGCCGCCGCCGTCGCGACCAGATTCTCCTCCACCGTGAGCGTCGGGAATGCGTGCCGCCCTTCTGGAACGAGGCCGAGGCCGTGCTGCGCCCTGACGAAGGGCGGCGCGTTGGTGAGATCCAAGCCCTCGAAGGAGATGCGCCCCTTTCTCAGCGGCAGAAGTCCGAATATGCCGCGCACGGTCGTGGTCTTGCCCATGCCGTTGCGCCCGAGCAGCGCTACGACTTCGCCGCCGGCCACTTCGAGATCGACGCCGAACAGCACCTGCGCCTCGCCGTAGCCCGTCTCCATCATCTCGACGCGAAGCATTTACGCGAACTCCTCGTCGCCGAGATAGGCGGCGCGAACTCGCTCGTCGGCGCGAATCTCCGAAGGCGACCCGGTCGCGAGGATGCGGCCATCGACCAGCACGCTGACGCGATCGGCGAGCGAGAACACCGCGTCCATGTCGTGCTCGACCAGCAGAATCGTGATTTCCCGCTTCAGCTCGCGGATGAGCTCGATGCAGGCTTTCGATTCCTCTGGACCGAGACCGGCGAAGGGCTCGTCGAGCAGCAGCAGCTTAGGCGCGCACGCGAGCGCGACGGCTATTTCGAGCAGCCGCTGTTCGCCATGCGACAATACGCCGGCGCGAAACGATGCGCGCCCCTCGAGACCGACGCGCGCGAGCGCGGCGCCGGCCGCAGCGTTCAACGCGTTCTCGCCCGCGACGCGTCCGAAGAAGCGAAAACTCGATCCCGATCGCGCCTGCGCCGCCAGCGCGACATTGGCGAGCGCGGTATACTCCGGCAGGAGCGAGGCGGTTTGGAACGAGCGGGCAAGCCCCCTGCGGCTGCGCTCCGTCATGTCGAGCGGCGTTATGTCCTCGCCCTCGAAGACGATGCGGCCGCCGTCGCTCGGCACAGCGCCGGACAACTGGTTGATCAGCGTCGTCTTGCCTGCGCCGTTGGGACCAATCAGGGCATGCAGCTCGCAGGGCTGGGCTTCGAACGTGATTTCGTCGTTCGCCAGCAGCGCGCCGAAGCGCTTGCAGAGCCCTTCCACCACGAGCAAGGGCGCGGTCATCGCGCGCCTCCGCCGGCGCTTCGCATCACGAAGCCAGCCAGACCGGTCGGCCCGGTCAGGGCGATGAGCACCAAGAGCGGACCGAGGATCAGATTGCCTTGCTCGGTCAGCGAAGAGAGCATCTCCTCGAGCGCCAGAAACGCAATGGCGCCGAGAATGGCGCCCCAAAGCGAACCGACGCCGCCCAGTATCACCATCACCAACAGCTCCCCGGAGCGCTGCCACGTCATGAACGCGGGCGAGACGAACTCGCTCTGGTTGGCCAGCAGCACGCCCGCCGTCGCGCACATCGCGCCCGAGATTGCGTAAGCGGTCAGTCGGTAGCCGAACGGCTGAAAGCCGACGGCCCGCACTCGCAACGGATTTTGGCGAATGGCGCCGAGGACCCGACCGAAGCGCGAGCCGACGATACGCTCGGCCAACGCCCAACAGGCCATGAGAACGGCCAGCGCGAAATAGTAGAGCCCGACATCGCTCTTCAATACGGCGGCGCCGAACAGCCGGCTGCGGGCGTCGAGCGTCACGCCGTCGTCGCCGCCCCACGCCGACAGCGAGACGAAGAAGAAATACAGCATCTGGCCAAACGCGAGCGTGCTCATGATGTAATAGACGCCGCCAGCTCGCAGCGAGATCGCGCCGGTGGCGAGCGCGAAGACGGCCGCCGCGGATATCGCGGCGAGGAGTTGCACGAAGATTTCCTCGTGACCCCAGCGCGAGAGCATCGCGACTGCGTAGGCGCCGATGCCGAGAAATGCCGCGTGACCGAACGAAACCAGCGCGCCATGGCCGAGCACGAAATCGAGCGAGAGGGCGGCGATCGCGAATATCAACGCATGGGTCGCGAGCGATAGCAGATAGGCCTCGGCGCCGAGCTTGGCGGCCAAGGGGGCCAAGGCGAGGACGGCGAATATCCAAAATTCGGGCCGCGCCCAGACTCTTGCCGCGTCGCCGACTTCCCTCTGCGATGCGGCCCTCATCGCTTCACCGGAAAGAGGCCCGTAGGTCGGAAGAACAAGACGCCCGCCATGAGGATGTAGATCAGCATCGGCGCCAGCGAGCGGCCGGTCTGGTTGGCCGCGGCCGGGGCCATAGCAAGGCGCAGCAACTGCGGACCGAACGCGCGACCCAGCGTATCGATCAGCCCCACCATCAGCGCAGCCAGAAACGCGCCGCGGATCGAGCCGACGCCGCCGATGACGATGACGACGAACGCGAGGATCAGGAGGTCGTCGCCCATGCCGGGCTGCACCGAGAGTATTGGCGCGACGAGCGCGCCGGCAAAGCCCGCCAGCATCGCGCCAAAGCCGAACACGATCATGAACAGGCGGCGGATATCGACGCCCAGCGCCGAGACCATCGGCGCATCGCTCGCGCCCGCGCGCACCAGCATGCCGACCCGCGTCCGATTGATCAGCAAATGCAGCAGCAGCGCCGTCGCGAGCCCGACCGCGATCAGCGCGAGCCGATAGACGGGATAGAAGAGGCCGTCCATCAGCTGGACGCTGCCGGAGAGCAGATCGGGGATCGGCACGCTCAGGGGCGCCGCGCCCCAGAGGGTCTTGACCGCTTGATTGAGAAAGATGATGAGGCCGAAGGTCGCGAGCAACTGGTCGAGATGAGCGCGATCATAAAGGCGGCGATAGATCGTCGTCTCCAGCAGCAATCCGAACGCCAGCGCCGTCGGCAGCGTGAGCGCGAGTCCGGTCCAGAAGCTGCCGGTCCAGGCGACGAACATCGCCGCGAGATAAGCGCCGACCATATATTGCACGCCATGGGCGAGATTGATGAAGTCCATCACCCCGAATGTGAGAGTCAGGCCGGCGGCGATCAGAAACAGCAAGACGCCGAGCTGCAGCCCGTTCAAGGTCTGAACGACGAGCAGCGCGGAGGACATGCTCAACCGCCCTTGTTCCCCTCCCCGTCCTTTCCCCGGGTCAAGCCCGGGGCGGGAGGGGGTAGGGGGTGGGGTGGGCGCCGCTTCAGGAGACCTTTCAGGCTGCCCGCCACCCCCACGGAGAGCCCCACCCCCGGCCCCTCCCCGTAAGGACGGGGAGGGGAGAAGCGACCCCCGCTCATTTCAGCGGACATTCGGCGGCGTAGGCGTCGGCGTAGTCGCTGAAGACGCGGTCGACGATCTCGGTCTCGTATTTGCCATCGGCGCTCTTGGCGACCTTCACGAGGTAGAAGTCCTGGATCGGGTAATGATTATGGCCGAACTTGAACTTGCCGCGCAGCGAGGCGAAGTCGGCCTTCTCCAGCGCGGCACGCAGCGCGGCGCGATCGGAAACCTTGCCGCCCGTCGCCTTCAGGGCGCTGTCGATCAGCATGGCGGCGTCATAGGCCTGCATCGCGTAGGTCGCGGGAACGGCGCCATAGGCCGCCTCGTAGGCCGCGACGAAGGCCTTGCTCTGCGGATTGTCCATGTCGGGCGCCCAGTTCGCGCCCGCGAGATCGCCGACCGCATCGTCCTTCTGCGCGGGCAGCGTCGATTCGTCGGTCGTGAAAACGGAGAGGAAGGGGATCCGCTTCAGTCCCGCCTGGCTATATTGCTTGACGAGATTGACCCCCATTCCGCCGGGCATGAAGGTGAAGAAGGCCTCCGGTTTGTCCGCCGCGATTTTGGCGAGTTCGGCGGAGAAGTCCAACTGCCCGAGCGGGGTGTAGACTTCGTCGACCACTTCGCCCTTGTAGGTGCGCTTGAAGCCGGCGAGCGCGTCCTTGCCGGCCTGATAGTTCGGCGCCATCAGGAAGACCGACTTGACGCCCTTGTCCTGAGAATATTTGCCGAGCACCTCGTCGTTCTGATCGTTCTGATAGGAGGTGACGAAGAAATTCGCGTTGCACTGCTTGCCGGCGAAGTTCGAGGTTCCCGCGTTGGGGCTGATCAGGAATGCGCCCGACTCGGTGACCGGCTTGTAGATCGCCTGCAGAATATTGGAGAACACCGGGCCGACAACGAAATCGACATGATCGCGCTCGAGCAGGCCCTTCACTTTGGTCACGGCGACGTCCGGCTTCAGCTCGTCGTCGACGACGATCACCTCCGCGTCGGCGCCGCCTAACTTGCCCCCCAGCGCCTTCACCGCGAGATTGAAGCCGTCGCGGACCTGCCCGCCGAGCACCGCGGCGGGTCCCGACAGGGTCACGAGGAGTCCGACCTTCACCTTCTCCTGAGATTTGGCGCTCGGGGCCGCGAACGAAATGGCGGCCAGCGCCGCAAGCAAGCTGACGCCTCGGTGCATGACATGAACTCCCGGTTGGCGCGGAAAGCAAAATAGGCTCCGGCGCCGCATTGCCTCCGGGGCATCCTGCCGCATATTATGTGGAAGTCAACATATTTGCCCGAGCGCCGCGGGCCCTGGCCGGAGGAAGCCTCCCTTGGAAGGATGACAGGATCAGAACCGATGCTCCGCGTCCCCGGACAGCGGCGTCGCCGCGTGGTCGCGGAGGCGCCGCCGCAGTTTCGGCTGGAGTCGCATCTCTTCTACTATTTTAGCCAGATCCTCGCGCGCCGCCAGCGCGCGCTGAACTCCGAATTACGGCGCTTTGGCCTGGACTATGGGCGTTGGCGCGTGATGGCGGTGCTGAACGAGGAGCCCGGCTGCACGATGCAGCGCCTGTCCGACCTCACGTCGGTCGATCGCACCACGCTCACGCACACGCTGCGCCTGATGGAGAACGAGGACCTGATCGCGCGCTGCGAGCGGCCTTCCGACCGCAGGAGCATCGCCGTCTCCCTGACGCCGCACGGCGCCGATATGCTGGCCCGGATATTGCCGACGGTGCTCGCCGAGACAGACCGCGCGCTCGTGGCTTTCACGCCTGATGAAGTCGATCGGCTCAGGGAACAACTCGGGCGCATCCTCGCGAACCTGAAGCGATGAGGAACCCGCTCTCCGCGGGAGAAGGTGGCGGCGAAGCCGACGGATGAAGGTCGTGGTGATTCCCTCATCCCAGCCCTCTCCCGCAAGCGGTAGACGGGGCGTCAACGTAAGAGACGCAAAACACACCGGGTGGACGCGAAATTGTAGCCGCGCTCGCTGAGCGCGGTCGTCGTAGAGCGCCCTATTTACCGAGAGTAGACCAAGCCGAACCAACGCGGTCAGCGACCGCATCTACAGCAGCGCCCGGACTTGCCCCTCTTGGCGTCAACCTTCGGCGGGCCGTAAAAAATAGGCCTCGACAGGTCCCGTCATGCGGATCGTCAGCAGATTGCCCTTGCGGTCGCGGGTCTTGCCGACCGGGGCGCGAATCCAGTTCTCGCTGACGCAGTATTCCTCGACGTCGTCCCGTTCATGGCCCTTGAATCGAATGCCGACGCCCCGGGTCAGGGCCGCTTCGTCGTAGAACGGGCTCTTGGGGTCGACGCAGAGATGATCGGGCGGCTGTTCGGCCGCGGCGAGTGCTTCGCTCGGCCGGGGGTCGCCGCCATCGTCGAGATCGCCGGTCGAGGAAATCGCCGTCGCCTCAGCTCGCCAGCGCCTTTACGCGCTTCGTCAACCGAGAAATCTTACGCGCGGCGGCGTTCTTGTGCATGATGCCCTTCTGCGCGGCGCGGGCGACCAAAGGCTCGGCGTCGCGCAGAGCGGTTGCGGCGCCGGACGCGTCCTTGGCGGCGATCGCCTCTTCGACTTTGCGAACGAAAGTCCGCATCTGACTGCGACGCGACTTGTTCACCGCGGTCCGGCGTTCGATTTTGCGGACGGCCTTCTGGGCCGACTTGGTATTGGCCATGAACTCTAAACCCTTCTCTGCGACGGCCGTTCGTCCAAAAACAGCCGTTCGCTGAAACCCCAATGGGCCGGGACCATGGCCCAGCCTGTTTGGCCGCGTCTATAGACGCCGGCGAAGCCGAACGTCAACCGCCGCCCGGCCTGCTTTTCGCCGCAGAGCGGGCCGAAGATCAAATTTACGAGAAAATTATCGTGACGTTAAACCTTTCGGCACGAGCTTTGCTAAAAGTGATAATTCCGACGCGCCGCCCCGTGCGCGTGAAGAAAGGAGCGTCTTCATGGCGGAGCCGAACCAGCGCCGCAAGGTTCTCATCCTCCTGCACCAAGCGCATTCGACGCCGGGTCGAGTGGGTCGCCAGCTGCAGGCGATCGGCTTCGAGCTCGACATCCGACGCGTCTCCCTCGGAGACGCGCTGCCGGCTCGCCTCGACCGGCACGCCGGCGTCGTCGTGTTCGGCGGCCCGATGAGCGCGAACGACGGCGACGAGTGGATCAAACGGGAAATCGACTGGCTTTCGGTTCCGCTCGCGGAGGACAAGCCCTATCTCGGGCTCTGCCTGGGCGCCCAATTGCTCGCACGCCAGCTGGGCGCGCGTGTTTTTTCACATCCCGACCGGCGCGGCGAGGCGGGCTATTATCCCCTGATGCCGACGCCCGAAGCCGATCGGCTTTGTGATCAGCCGTTTCCGCGCTTTGTCTATCAATGGCATTTCGATGGCTTCGATCTGCCTGCCGGCGCCGAATTGCTGGCCGACGGCGTCGGAGATTTTCCCCATCAGGCCTATCGATATGGCCGCAACGCAGTCGCATTGCAGTTCCATCCCGAGGTCACCTACCAGATGATGTGCCGTTGGACCACGCGCGGCGCCCATCGTTTGACCCAGCCGGGCGCGCGCCCGCCGCGCGAACATCTCGACGGCTGGTTTCAGCACGACGGAGCCGTCTCGACCTGGCTCGCCCGGTTCCTCGAAGCCTGGGCGGGCGATGCTCTGCCGGCGGTCGTGGACAGAAGCCCGGGCGAACGCACGGCCGCGGCATTGGCGCCGGCGAGAGTTCCGCGCTCTTTCCCGCCGCCGCGAGCCGAGGCGCTGCTTTCCGCTTGACGCCCGGGCGCTCGGCGAGCATGCCCTATAGCCGCGCTCGCCGAGCAGCGGGGTGGCGTGGAGCGCCTCCGCTTCCGCTTGGCGGGATTAAAAACAGGGCGGTCGACCGCGCCCGCAGCTTCCGTGTTCAGAATAGCGACGGCTGGTCGTCGTCCCCGTGCTTGCGGCGAGCCGATCTGCTGAACGGACGTTTGGCGCCGGGGCCCGCGCCGGTCGTCGCGGCGACTTCTCCGTCGAAGAATTCTATCTGAAGGGTTTGCGGGAAACCGACTTCGGCGGCGCGGCGCAGCGGAGCGCCCACTTCGTTCCGCACCAGAGCGAAGCCGCGCGCGAGCACGTTTTTGTACCCGACCGCTCCCAGCACTTGCGCCACGGCGATCAACCTGGCGCGCCGCCGCAGCACCGCGTCGCGAAAGGCTCTGCGCAACCGCCCCTCGAGAATCGGCGCGGCGATCGCGCGTTCGCGCGCTCGTCGCGACTCCGCGGTCAAAGCCGCGCTCCACCGCTTCGCCGCGGCGGCGAGGCGGTCGACGCGCCGCTGGGCGTCGCGCCGGGTCTCCCGCACCTGCGCGTTCGCCGCCTGGGTCAAGACTTCGCGAAATCTCTGTGTCAGCCCGGCCCCCGCCCGCGCCAGCCGCTGCGCGAGCGCGCGCTGGCGTTCGCGCGAGGCCGCGGCCTGCGTGCGCGGCGAGCGGCGCGCGAGTCTGCGCGACAGCATGGAAACGACGAGCGCGCGCGCGTCGAATCCCTCCCGCGCGCGTCTGCTCATCGCCGAGCGCGCCTGATCCAGCCGTTGTCGCGGCCCTGCGAGCACCGCTTCGCCCGAAGGGAGCGCACGGGCCAACGCGCGGAGATCGCCGCGGCGCCTCTGCCCCAGGCGCAGCATCGCGCCGCGTCCGCGCCCATCGAGATCCGCGAGCCGCGCGAGCAGTTCGGAACGCACCGGCACGCTCAGTTCCGCCGCGGCGGTGGGAGTCGGCGCGCGCCTGTCGGCGGCGTGATCGACGAGAGTCCAGTCAGTTTCGTGGCCGACCGCCGAAATCAGCGGGATGCGGCTTTCCGACGCCGCTCGGACGACGATCTCCTCGTTGAAGCTCCACAAGTCCTCGAGCGAGCCGCCGCCGCGGGCGACGATCAGCAGATCCGGCCGAGGGATTTTTCCCCCGGGTTCGAGCGCGTTGAATCCGTCGATCGCGCACGCCACTTCCGCGGCCGAAGTTTCGCCCTGGACGCGCACCGGCCAAACCAGGACATGGACGGGAAACCTATCCGCCAGTCGATGCAAGATGTCGCGAATCACGGCCCCGCCAGGCGAGGTCACCACGCCAATGACGCGCGGCATATAGGGAAGCAATCGCTTGCGCGCGGGATCGAACAGGCCCTCCGCCGCCAGCTTCCGGCGACGCGCCTCGAGCAGCGCCATGAGCGCGCCGACGCCCGCCGGCTCGATCGAATCGACGACGATCTGATACGACGACTTGTTGGCAAATGTCGTGATCCGGCCTGTGGCGACGACCTCGAGGCCCTCCTCGGGCTTGACCCGCAGCCGCAGGAAGGTGCTTCTCCAAATGACGGCGTCGAGGCGCGCGCCTGCGTCCTTCAAGCAGAAATAGGCATGCCCGGAGGAATGCGGCCCGCGATATCCCGAGATTTCGCCCCGCACCTTGACGTAGGCGAAACGATCCTCCAGCGTGCGTCTGAGCGCGTTCGACAGATCGGTGACGGAAATTTCCGTCGCGTTCGAGGCTACGATCGCAGATTCGGCCATCCCGCTTTATGCCCTACGCAAGGCTCGGGAACCAGTGTATCGGGGTCGAGGGAACTGGCGCCGAAATTAAAAAGGTCTTAAAGGTCGGTGCGCTTCGTTCTCGACGCCACGCTCGCGCCGTCGCGAATCGCTACTCAAGACGCCTGCACCCCGGTCATGCCGACCGAACGCCATGAGGAATTTTGCCGTAACGATGCGGAACCGTCTTTCAGGTCGTCTAGACCGCCTCTCCTGCCGGTCCGGCGCGGCCGCGTTGCCGGCGATGCTGGGAATCGCCGTCTGTTTGGTCAGCGCGGACACCGCGCGATCACAGAACGCCGATTGCCAGCGGCTGCGTCAGGAGATCGCTGAACCTTCTCGCAACTCGCAGAGCGCGCAGTATCAGGCGGCCGCCGAGAAACAGCGCGCGGAGATCGATCGCACCGTCGCCTACGCACATTCGATCGGCTGCGAAAGGCGACAATTCCTCTTCTTCGGCTCGCCGCCGCCCGCCGAATGCGGGCCGCTCGATGCGAGGATGGCCCGCATGCGCGCGAATCTCGACGATTTGCAGGCCCGCGCGGGCGGAGGCAAGGGCGGACGCGGCGAATTGATCGCCCGCTACAACGCGCAATGCGCGAACGCTCCTTCTCGCTCCCCCAATCTCCTGGAAGCTCTGTTCGGCCAGCCAAAGCCCACCGAAGTGAGGGAGGAGTCGCTGCCTCCCGAGGAACTGGACAAACCGGAGCGGACGATCGATCCCGACATCGGCGAGGTGCGCGCGGGCTCGAAGGCGGTGTGCGTGCGCGCCTGTGACGGGGCGTTCTTCCCCGTTTCCTATTCGGCCAACGGCGGGCGGCTGGACGGCCTCGAGGACTTGTGCCGTGCGCTCTGTCCGAACGCGGACGTGAGTCTCTACACCTATCCCTCGAGCGGCGAGATCGAGCAGTCGGTGTCGATCTCGGGCGCCCGGTACATCGACAGTCCAAACGCGCTGCAATATCGCAAGACGTTCGATTCCTCCTGTTCGTGCCGTCGACGCGGGCAGAGCTGGGCGGAGGCGCTGGCGAACGCTGAGGTCAAGCTCGGTCGCGAGGACAAGACCGACATCATCGTCACGCCGGAGAAGTCCGCAGAGCTTTCGCGGCCGAAACCCGACCCCAAGGTCGAAGCCAAGAGCGATCCGAAGGTGAAGTCGACGAAGCCGATCGCGGCGCCGACGCCTGCGCCCACGCCCGCCCTCCCGTCCAGCACCGACGCCAACGGGGTGGATCTGAATCTGAGCCAGCAGGCCGCCACCATCAGTCGCGAGACGTCGGGGATCGCGGACGGCGAGGCGAAGTCGGGCGCCCGAGTCGGTCAGGACCAGGGCAAGAACATCGAAGTAACGGGCCCGGACGGCGTCAAGCGGCGGGTGCGGATAGTCGGGCCGACGCTCTAGCGCGTCCGATCAGCGGCAGCAGCGCCGCGAGTTCGGGGCCGGACTCGCGTCCGGTCAGCGCCAAGCGCAAGGGATGAAAGGGGTCCCGGCCCCTGCGCCTGGTCTCCTGCTCGAGCGCCGCTGTCCAAGCGCCCCACGTGGCGGCGTTCCAAGGTTCCGGCGGCAGACGCGCCGCGGCGACTTCTATGAACGCGGCGTCTTCGACCACCGGCGACGCTTCGCCGTGAACCACGGCCCACCAGTCCCGCGCCTCGTCCAGACGCGTCAGGTTGCCGCGTGCCACGGCCCAGAACGGTTCGACCGACGGCCCGGCGATTCCGAGCGCGGCAAGACGATCGCGCACGGCCTCGAACGGCGTCTGATGCAGTGTGCGAGCGGAAAGCGCGCGCAATTCGGCGTCGTCGAAACGCGCCGAGGCATGCGAGAGCTGAGACAGTTCGAACGTGGCCGCCAATTCGTCGAGCGAGCCAATCGGGCGGACCGACTCGGCGGAGCCGACGAGCACCGCGAGCGCCGCCACGGCGAGCGCCTCGACCCCGCTCTCCGCAGCGAGGCGATCGAGAGCGCGCCGGTGCGCTTGGAGAGCCCGTCGCCGCTCGCGTCGGTCAGGAGATTGTGATGGCCGAAGATCGGCGCGCGCTCCTCCGCGGTCAGACGCAGTGCGGCGCGATCGGAGATCGGCGGCCGTCCGAGCGCCTGCTGACGCTTGCGGCGGCGATCGAGTTCCTCGGCGGTCTCGTAGGCGGGGTAGAGCCGACCCAGACTGCGCAGGCGCTCCGCGGCGGAATCATAAAGCGGGATTCGCTCGGACTGGCGGTGGACCAAGTCGGGGCGGATGCCGAGCCACGCCAGATCGGACTCGATGGCTTCGGCGTATTCGGCGCGCGAACGCGATCGGTATCATCGAAGCGTAGAATGAACTTTCCGGCGCCGCGCCGGGCGAACAACCAGTTCAACAACGCGGCGCGGGCGTTACCGATGTGGATGCGGCCCGTGGCGAGGGCGCGAAACGGACGATCGGGGTCGAAGACATTTCGTCTTCATAGGAGCGTCGCGCGGACGCGGCAATATGGTATAGTACGTCGACTCGATCGCGGGTCGTTGGAAATAAATATGACGATATCCGCATTCGCGGCCGGCTTAGCGGTGACCGGTCTCGGTCTCCACGTCCTGACCGCCGCGCTCGCTGGGGGGCGATGCCGCAAGAGCCTGCCGGAAAGGATGCCTCCGGCCTACCTCCCCCCCATCTCGATTGTCCAACCGCTGTGCGGCGTCGAACCGTACTCCAGAGAGACGCTGGCGTCGATTTTCGCGCTCGACTATCCCGAATACGAGATCGTCTTCTGCATCTCCCACGCCGTGGACCCGATCGCCCCGCTCGTTCGCGGATTCATCGATGCCCACCCCGCAATTCCCGCGCGTCTGCTCGTTGGCGAAGATCGCATCGGCGTGAATCCGAAATCCAACAACGTCGTCAAAGGCTGGAAGGCGGCGCGCCATTCCTGGATCGTCATGTCCGATTCGAACGTGCTGATGCCCCCGGATTACCTGATGCGCCTGATTTCACGTTGGCGCCCGGACACCGGCATCGTCAGCTCGCCCCCGATCGGGGCGCGGCCGGAGAATTTCGTGGCCCACCTCGAATGCGCGTTTCTCAATACCTATCAGGCGCGCTGGCAATATGCGGCCGAAAGCGTCGGCCATGGCTTCGCGCAAGGCAAGACCATGCTCTATCGCCGCGACGTGATCGAGGCGGCCGGCGGCATCGAGGCGCTCGCCGCGGAGACCGCGGAGGATGCGGCATCGACCAAGCTCATTCGTAGCCAGGGACTCCACGCCTATCTGGTCGACCGTCCGTTCGCGCAACCGATCGGCCCTCGGCGCCTGCACGCGGTCTGGAACCGGCAGCTGCGCTGGGCGCGGATTCGCCGCGAGTGCTTCCCGGGGCATTTCGGATCGGAAATCATCACGACCAGCGTGTTCACGCTGCTGGCTGCGGCCATCGGCGCGCGGGATTTCCGTCTCAGCGCCGGCAGCGGCCTCTTGCTCGCGGCGCTGATATGGTACGGCGCCGAGGCTGCGTTGGCCCGGGCGGCCGGCTGGCCGCTGAGCCGCTGGTCGCCGGTCGCCTGGCTCGTGCGCGACCTCATGTTGCCCTGGCTCTGGGTGAAGGGCTGGGGCGCCGGTCAGGTCGAGTGGCGCGCCGCGATGGCGCCGGTCGAAGAGGAACTCGCCGCCGACGCCGCGGAACCGATCGGGCAGGGGTAGCCGTGGCTGGCGACAAACCGATCCCGGCGCCGATTTCTCACTTCGCCTGCCACTGGACCTTGTACTCCATGGCGAAGACGAATTGACCCGCCGGGAGGGGCGGCGCGTAATGCACGGCCCAAGTTCCCTCGAGCGAAATGTCCTTATATTTCCCGGTTCCGCCGATGTAAGCGACCGGCCCGCTCTCCGGACCGGAATAGCTGGTGAACAATTTGTCGCCGTCGCCGTCGGTCTGCGTACACCAGCCGTTGAACTTGTACCCCACGCGCACTTCGCCGTCCTCGAGACAACGCACCGACATGTTGTCGAACA
>DASXYQ010000397.1:0-9751 GCA_036502445.1 Roseiarcus sp.
TTGTCGCATGCTCAGTTCCCGCTTCGCCGGCATCCCCATCTCCTCGTCGACCATCGACGGGCGGGGAGTGCCTCGGTTGCTGATTCGCGGGGAGCGGACGCCGAGCGTCTAACCGGCTCGGGTGGCCGGCTTCAAATCGGAATCGGTGGCCGGATTGCGTCGGAATTCGCAGGGTCCTTGCGCCACTCCCGAAAGGACCCACGACGCGGATATGTTTTCCGGCTCTTCTCAGGGCCGTGGGCCTTTGCTCATCGTACCCTTTCCGAACTGCCGAGGCTCCGAAACGCGGTAGCGTGGCTTGTGTTTGTCAGAAGGACGAACTTTTGCTTTCCAGTCTTCAGAACTCATGCTAGGTTCAAATTTCTCTCGAACGGTACTGATGCTCCACGATGAAGCCGCCCTCCGCCACCGTGCGACGTAAACGCTCTCGATCCCCGGCTGAGCGCGCTCGACCCCTGGCCGCGCGAATCGGCGGAATGCGGCGCTATGGCGCCGGAGATGTGTCGACGACGAGGCGCGCGCGGCGAAGAAATTTGGAAGCAGACACTTTGGGTTTTTTGCACTTGTAACTCATTGAAATACCACAAAACCGCCAAAGCTTTCTTTGGAAATGCTTGGAGAGAAACAGCCTAGTTTTGGAAAAGCTTGGAGAAAAGGCTTGGAGGGCGCCTCTGTTCCGCCGCTTTCGCCCGGGCGCCGCTGTAGACGCGGTCGCTGACCGCGTGGGTCCCGCTCGCTGCTCGGAAAACAGGCGCTCTACGACAGCCGCGCTCAGTGAGCGCGGCTACATTTTCGAAAGCGTCGGGAAATTTGCCGATCAGCGACGCGGCCAGGGCGTCTCCGGCACCGGGGTCAGCGGCCCCTTGCCGTCCATCCAGGAAAACAGATTGTCGACGACAAGGTTGGCCATCGCGAGCCTGGTCGGCGCGGAAGCCGAGCCGACGTGCGGCAGCAGCACCGCGTTGTCGAGCTTCAGCAGCGCCTCGGGAACCTGCGGCTCGTTTTCGTAGACGTCGAGCCCGGCGGCGAGGATCTTGCCCGAGGCGAGCGCCTCGATCAGCGCCGCCTCGTCGACCAGCGAACCGCGCGCGATGTTCACGAGCACGCCGTTCGGACCCAGCGCCTCGAGAACCTCGCGGCCGACGATATTCCGCGTCCCGGCGCCGCCCGGCGCGGAGACCATGAGAATGTCGCAGGCTTTCGCCATCCCCAGCAAGGTGGGATAGTAGAGATAGGGCGCATCGTCCTGCGGCTTGCGGCCGTGATAGACGATGTCGACGCCAAACGCCCTCGCCCGCTTGGCGATCTCTTTGCCGATCCGCCCGAGGCCGAGGATGCCCATCGTGCGCCCGCGCAGCGAGGCCGACAGCGGAAACGGGGCCTGCGGCCAGTGGCCGGCCCGCAGATAACGCTCGGCTTCTGGATACCGCCGCACCGCCATCAGCGTCAGCGCCATCGCGGTGTCGGCCGTTTCGGCGTCGAGCACGCCGGGCGTGTGGGTGACGACGACGCCGTGCTCAACGGCCCACGTGGTGTCGACGTGATCGTAGCCGACGCCGAAGCTGGGAACGATTTCCAGCCGTGGCAACCGCGCCATCAGGTTCGCCTCGATCTTGGGGGAGTGCCACGTCGCGACGACGGCGCGAATGTTCGGCGCGATCCGCGCCAGAGCCGCTTCAATGTCGGGTTCGAGCCAGAGTCGATGCAGGATCGCTCGCGATTCGATCCTCTCGCCGATTACCTTCATGCCCTCGGAGAGCATCAAAACCTCGAAAGCCACGCGCATGCCTCTCAGCTGTCAGCCGCCGCACCATGCGACAGAATCGAAGCGCACGACAACCCCTCTCCCGCGAGAGCGGGAGAGGGGCGCGCATGCGGCTCTTCCGCTCCGACGAGGGACGTGGCAAATGCGCGGCGAATGTCGAGCCTCTCAAACCCTCCCGCGGCGCGCCGCCGGCCCCTGGTGCGACGGCTGATGCTCGGCGATTTCCGCTCCTACGCCCGGCTCGACGTCGCCTTCGAGGGGCCGCTGATCGCGTTCCTCGGCGAGAACGGGGCGGGCAAGACGAATTTGCTGGAGGCCCTCTCGCTGTTCTCGCCCGGACGCGGCTTGCGGCGCGCCGAACTCGCCGCCTGCGCGCGGGTCGGCGGCGCCGGCGGCTTCGCCATATCGCTCGAGGTCGAGGAGGAGGGAGTGCGCCGACATCTCGGCGTCGGGATGGAGCCTGCGAGCGGCGAGGCGCCGGCCGAACGGCTCAATCGCATCGACCGGGCGCCGGTCGCTTCGGCGCGCGCCTTCGCCGACCATGTCCGGCTGGTCTGGCTGACGCCGGCGATGGACGGTCTGTTCGCCGGCTCGGCGAGCGAGCGACGGCGCTTTCTCGATCGTCTCGTGCTGGCGATCGATCCGCAACACGGCGCGCGGGTCAATCAATTCGAGCGCGCGTTGCGCGGCCGCAACCGATTGCTCGAGGAAGGCGCACGCAATGCGCCCTGGCTCGACGCGCTGGAGCGCGAGGCCGCCGAACTGGGGGTCGCGATCGCCGCGGCCCGGGTCGAATGCGTCGGGCGGCTGCGAGCGACGATCGCGGCGGGGCGCGACGACGATTCGCCGTTTCCCTGGGCCGACGTCCACTTGCGGGGCGAGGTCGAGGCGCTGGCGAGCGAGCATCCCGCGCTCGCGGCCGAGGACAGCTATCGCGCGTGGCTGCGCGACAACCGCGGCCGCGACGCGGCGGCGGGACGCGCGCTGATCGGCCCGCATGTCGCCGACCTCGAAACGTTTCACGGTACCAAGGGCGCGCCCGCCGCGCAGTCCTCGACCGGCGAACAGAAGGCGCTGCTGGTCGGCCTCGTTCTCGCGCACGCACGCCTCGTCGCCGACATGTCCGGCATCGCGCCGCTCGCGTTGCTCGACGAGGTCGCCGCGCATTTCGATCCGCGCCGCCGCGCAGCATTGTTCGACGCTTTGGAGCGGATCGGCGGCCAGGTTTTCGTCACCGGCGCGGATCCGGGCGCCTTCGCCGGCCTGCGCGCGAAAGTCCACGAAGTGACTCCGGGCCGCGTGTCCGCCCCCTCAGGCATGGCCGGCCTCGGATGACAGCGAGGCCGCGCTCGCGCCGAGTAGGGCCAGCGCACGATCGTATTTGGCGGAAAAATCCGAATCGAAGATCAGGCTGGCGTCCACCGGCCCGACGAGCCAAGCATTGGCGAGAATCTCGTTCTCCAATTGCCCCGACGCCCAGCCCGCACAGCCGAGTGCGAGCACGGCGCGGCGCGGACCCGCGCCCTGCGCGATCGCCTTGAGAATGTCGAGCGTCGCCGTCAGACAGACCCCCTCTGCGATCTTGACGGTAGAATCGCCCGAGCGATAATCGCTGCTGTGCAGCACGAAACCGCGCCCGGTATCGACGGGTCCGCCGCGCACCACGCGCACGGCTCCCGCGCTCGGCGGCAGTGTGATGGCGTCCGCCTGCCGCACAATGTCGAGTTGCACGAGCAGTTCGGCGAATTGGACGTCCTGGGCGCGCTGATTGATCACGATTCCCATCGCGCCATCCGCGCGGTGCGCGCACATGTAAACGACCGAGCGCGCGAACGGCCCCTCGCGCAAGCTGGGCATCGCGATCAGAAAATTGCCCTCGTAGCTGTGCGAAGGCGTTTTGCCTGCGGGGCGGCGCATGACCCTATGCTAACCGCGTCTTCGCCCGAGTCAAAGCCAAATGCTCTATCGGAAAATACTCAGGGGTTGCGAAGCGCGCTCCGGCGACGCAGATGGACGGGGCTGGCGGGGCGGGTGCGGAGGCGATAGGGTTCGAAGATGAACGAAAGAATGGCCGTTCTCGCGCTCGCGCTTTTCGCGCTGAGCCGTCCCGCTCTGGCGGATCCCTTTGCGTCGAATTGGGCGCCGTCGCTGAAGTCGGAAGCGCGCCTGATCGCCGACGGGAGAGGACAGGCGGGGTTTCAGATCGAGCTGGCGCCCGCAAGCATCACCTATTGGCGCGATCCCGGCGACGCCGGGGTTCCCCCCACGTTCGATTTTTCGCGCTCGACGAATGTCGCGAGCGCCGTGGTCGATTTTCCCGCGCCCGGGCGCATTGCCGAATCCGACGGAAGCGAAGCCTTCGGCTACCAGCGGGGCGTCGTGTTTCCCATTCGCGTGCGGGCCGCCGATCCCTCGAGGCCGGTGACGCTCGCGCTGGACGCGAACTATGCGGTCTGCGAGAAAATCTGCCTGCCGGCGCGGGCGGCGCTCGAATTGAATCTTCCCAAGGGAGTCGCCACGCCCTACGCCGCCGAGATCGACGCTGCTCGCACGCTGATACCCAAGCGCGAGGACGCCGCCGCGCTCGGGATCGACCTGACGGCGCTGCAGGAGCGAAACTGGCGGCTCTGTCTGCCGGCCGAATCGGGCGTGCGGCGCGACCTTTTCGTCGAACCGCCCGCGGGATGGTGGCTGACCGCGAAATCGCAAGAGGCCGGGCCCGGTCGCGATTGTTTCGCACTCGTCCTGCGCCAGGCCCCAGCCGACGCGGCGTTCCCCGCGGAAGTGCGGGCGACCATCACGGGAGGGGAGGGCGCGGTGGAGACGAAGGTGAAGCTTTCGCCCAAATCGTAGGGCGTTTTCAGCGGGAACCGGGCTGTAGCCGCGCTCGCCCAGCCCGGCCGTCGTAGAGCGCCTCATTCGCCGAGTTTCGACCACGCCGAACCCACTCGGTCGACGACCGCGCCTACGGAGCGCGCTCGAAAAATCTTCGAACCGGTGCTATGCGATAGCCGAATGATCGAAAGGGAGTGGACATGACGGGAATGCGACGGTTCGAGGACCTCGGGGCGGTGATCACGGGGGGCGCCTCGGGCATCGGCCTGGCGGTCGCAAAGAGGATCGTCGAAGAGGGCGGGTTGGTCGCGCTCTGGGACCAGGACCAAGCCAAACTCGACGCGGCGTCGCGGGAACTGGGCGCCCACGCCACTGTCGCCAAGCTCGACCTCACCGATCCCGCGGCGGTCGAGCGCGCCGCGGCGGAGGCGGAGGCGGCTTTGGGCCACGTCGATGTGCTCGTCTGCAGCGCGGGCGTCGCCGGGCTGAACGCGATGACGGTGGACTACCCCATCGAGGAATGGAAGAAGGTGTTCGACGTCAACGTCAACGGTCTCTTTTATTGCAATCGCTTCCTCGCCCGGTCGATGAAAGCGCGCGGCTATGGCCGCATCGTCAACATCGCCTCGATCGCCGGCAAGGAAGGCAATCCGACCGCCTCGGCCTATAGCGCCTCGAAGGCGGCGGTGATCGGTCTGACGAAGTCGCTCGGCAAGGAACTCGCGAAGAGCGGCGTTTGCGTCAACGCGATCACGCCGGCGACGATCGAGACGCCAATGCTCGCGCAGGTCTCTCAGGCGCATATCGATTACATGCGCTCGAAGATTCCGATGGAACGATTCGGCGACGTCGGAGAGGTCGCAGCGCTGGTGTGCTGGCTGGCAAGCCGCGAGTGCTCGTTCAGCACGGGCGCGGTATTCGACATTTCCGGCGGCCGAGCGACGTACTGAGCTGTAGGGCGCCACGTATCCCTTCCAGCGCAAAGGCTTCGATCCGGCGCAGAGGCGCGCAGAGGCATCCTGGATGCTCGCGGGCGCGACTCGCGCTCCCGAGCATTATGCGCGGTTTTCGAGCATGCCCCAATCCCTGACGATCGGCTGTCCTGGGCGGCTTGGCGTGGACCAATCCCCGGTCCCCTGATGTGCAGAGTTCCCTGCTGGCAGGGAAAAATGCAGGGAATTTCGCCCGATTCAGCCGTTTTTCGCGAAAAGCCGTCTCGAAAACATCCGCGAATCCAGAAGCTTCGAGACAAATTCCCTGTGCGGACGAGCAGGGAATTATTTTGTGCGAGCAGGGAATCGATTCCGGCTTTTGGACCGGAGCAGGGAATTTCGCGCCAAATCGATCCACTCGCCCCGACGCATCCGACTGCATCAAAGGCCTTCTTCGTCGCGGATAAGAAAACAATCGACGCAGGGGGTTTACTGCCGCCCACGAAACCCTTGCAGACAAAATCCTTGCATGCGCGAGTCGAGCAAATCCAGCAGGCGGACGAGAGCAGGCGGACGGCGGAGTGGCGCCTCTTGCGATCCGAGCCCGACACAATCAGACGGAGGGGGTTCGTCCACTCTGCCGCCTTGTGGAGGAGGCGACGCGCTCCCTCCGGCATTTTCGTTCCGCCTCGCCGTGCTCGCCTGCCACCGCGCCTGAGCCTCGAGCGCGGCCATCAGGGAGTGCCTCGGCGGCGCCGAACGCGGTCATCGACTGTCATCGACCGCGTCTACAAATACGCCCGCAAGAGCTCTGCGTTGACACTTTCGTCCTGTCGCGCCTAATCCAACACCAACGCCCGACCCGAGCCGCGGCGCCAATGGGGAGGGGACATGAGCGTTTCGACGGCTGCGCCGAGCGCGGGCGAGATTTCGGCGCGGATCGATCGGCTGCCCGCGACGCGCACGATCTGGACCGCGATTCTGCTGCTCAGCTTCGGGATGTTCTTCGAGCTCTACGATCTATTGTTCTCCGGCTATATCGCGCCTTCCCTGGTGAGATCGGGGCTTTTCGCTCAGACGCCGGGACTGTTCGAGCGAATCCAGATCGTCGTGTGGCGTCTTCTGGACCTGCCGCCACCCGCGCCGGATCAGTTCGGCTTGACCGGCGTCGCGGGTTTCATTGCGGCCCTGTTCACGGGCCTGTTCATCGGCACGATTCTCTGCGGTTTTCTCGCCGACAAATTCGGCCGGAGGACGATCTTCACGTTCTCGCTGCTCTGGTACACGGCGGCCAACGTGATGGTGGCGCTGCAGCAAGATGCGTTCGGCCTAGACGTCTGGCGCTTGATCTCCGGCGTTGGGCTCGGCCTCGAGATGGTGACGATCGGCGCCTATCTGAGCGAAATGGCGCCCAAGGGGATGCGCGGGAAGGCCTTCGCCTGCTCGCAGGCGATCGGCTTCTGCTGCGTGCCGGTGATTTCGTTTCTCGCCTATGTCCTCGTCCCCGTCGCCCCGCTGGGCATGGAGGGCTGGCGCTGGGTAGTGCTGATCGGCGCGCTGGCGGCGGTGCTGATCGGATTTCTCCGGTTCGGCCTGCCGGAGAGCCCGCGTTGGCTCGCGCGGCAGGGGCGGATCGAGGAGGCCGACCAAGTTCTGCGCGGCATAGAGGCGAAGGTCGCCGCCGAATACGGCCGGCCGCTGCCCGCGCCCGAGCCCGCCGAGCCGATCGCCGAGGCCGGCGGCTTCAGGGACCTCTGGGTCCCGCCCGTCCGAGGCCGCGTGATCCTCATGAGCGTCTTCAACGTGTTTCAGACGGTCGGCTTCTACGGCTTTTCCAATTGGGTGCCCTCGCTGCTGGTCAAGCAGGGGATCACGATTTCGACCAGCCTCGGCTACACCACGGTGATTGCGCTGGCCGCCCCAGTCGGCCCGTTGCTCGGGTTCTTCCTGGGGGACCGGATCGAGCGTAAATTCGTCATCGTCGCGGCCGCCGGCGCTGTTCTCGTCTGCGGCCTGATATTCGGCGTGTCGCGCGAGCCCGCGCTGATCATCGCCATGGGCGTCGGCCTGACGCTTGCCAACAACATCATGTCGTATAGTTTTCACGCCTACCAGCAGGAGCTGTTCCCCACCGGCATTCGCGCGCGCGCCGCGGGGTTCGTCTATTCCTGGAGCCGGCTTTCGGTGATCTTCAGCTCCTTCGTGATCGCGTTTCTGCTCGGCCGGTTCGGCTCGCAAGGCGTCTTCGTTTTCATCGCCGGCGCGATGATCGTCGTGATGGCGACGATCGGCTTTTTCGGGCCGCGGACAAGCAACATCTCGTTGGAGCGGATTTCGAGTTGGCGCGCGCCGGGGTCCGGCGTGGCCGGCGCAGCTCCTCGGCCCTGAGGGCCGAGGAGCGTCGCTCTTGTTACAGGAGCTCGAGTCGGACTCGCGCGATGCCCGCCCGGCGTATGCCGAGAACGTCAGCGGCCGAGGTCGAGAGGTCGATGATGCGGCCCCGAGCGAACGGACCGCGGTCGACGATGACTACGGTTACGTAGCGGCCGTTGTCGAGGTCATGGACCCGCACATGGGTTCCGAACGCAAGCTTGGGGTGCGCGGCGATCAAGCCGCGGTATCGTGGATTATGATAATACGTCGCAACCCCGAACTCATCCGCCGAGGCGTATGAAATCGAGAAGGCGAGCGTCAACGCGGATAGGATAAATCGCATATATTCCATTTTCCTTTTTTGGGTCTCCGGGCGTCGAATGCCGCCACGGCAAGGACCGACATCCCTTTGGACGGGATGAGCTTTTCGGCCAGTCGATCGGCCGGACGCTCCAACGCCGGCGATCGCGGATCGACCATGTCCTCGAGGAGATTCCAAGGCGGCCATTTTCCACCCAGTCTAAAACGGATTCCGGCCTCCCACCCGTTCCCCCGATGCGCTTCCCCGGGGACAGATCGGCGATTCGGCGGGAAGGCGGCCGCCGATCGTTCGCGAGCCGATGGCTTCGTTGTCCCGTGACGGTGGGGGCGACCCCTTGTCCCGCTTGCCCTATGCGCCGGCTCGAGCATCCGACGTTCGGTCGCGGCTCGCTGCCCGGAACTCTTTCGAGGCGCGGGATCTACGCATGGCGGGATTGGGCTTCGGGAGTTGGCCACAAATCACTTGGCGCACCAGCTCGCAGTCGTTAAGAACAACTTCGGGCCCCTATGGCGGAACAGGTAGACGCGTCCGACTCAAAATCGGATTCCGCAAGGAGTGCTGGTTCGATTCCGGCTAGGGGCACCAGGACCGTTTTTCATAGCGTCGCATAAAGTCACTTTTCCTCTTCAAAATCAGATCGTTACGAGGGGTCTTCGTCGCATTGCGACACATCCCGGAACATTGCATCGCGTCGATTTTGGGGTAGATTCCTGGAAATTAACCCGGTCGCCCCGGCGACCTTACCCCAGTCGCGCCCACCCATGGCCCTCACCCATTTCGACCTCCAAAACGCGAAACCTGCGGCCAAGCCCTTCAAGATCGCCGATGGCGGCGGCCTTTTTCTCATCGTGCAGCCGAATGGAAGCAAGCAATGGCGACTACGCTACTTCTATCTCGGCAAGGAGCGCTCGCTCTTGATAGGCGCGTATCCGATCGTCTCTCTGGCGGAGGCGCGGGACGCGCGCGATCAGGCCAAGCGGTACATCGCCGCCGGCACCGACCCGTCCGTCCAAAAGAAGCTCGCCCGGATAGCCGCCCAAACGGCCTCCAAAAATACCTTCGGCCTCATCGCGGCCGAATACCTCGAACGACTAGAAGCCAACGGCGGATCACCCGCTACACTCAAAAAGAACCGCTGGTTTCTGGAAGAACTGGCCCGGCCGATCGCTGGGCGCGCTATCGCCGAGATCACCGCCGCCGAGGTGCTCGACCTGTTGAAGCGGATCGAGAAGAGCGGCCGGCGCGAGGCCGCGCGCCGGATGCGCGGGGTTATCGGCTCCGTCTTCCGATTGGCGATCGTCACGTTGCGAGCAACAAGCGACCCCACCTATGCCCTGCAAGGCGCGCTGTTGCGCCCGAATACGAAACCCCGCGCGGCGATCACCGACGAACATCAGTTTGGCGGCCTCTTGCGTGCGATCGACAGCTTCGACGGTTGGGCGACGACCAAGGCCGCGCTACAATTTTCCGCGCTTACCTTCGCCCGCCCCGGAGAGGTTCGCGGCGCGAAGCGCGCCGAGGTCA
>DASXYQ010000398.1:0-2190 GCA_036502445.1 Roseiarcus sp.
CGAGGTCGGCCCGCGCCGCGGCTGTGAACAGGACACCCAGCATTCATCGGGAGTTCCGCGCAAGCTCGGCCTCGATGGTTTCCCACGAAACGGCGGCGCTCGCGTCGGCATCGAAAGTCGCCATGCGCCGAGCGAGTTCGGCCGCGTGCGCGGGTGTCAGGGGGACGTCCTCGGGCGCCAGGCTATCCCAAAGCTCGCCTATGAGCTCGAGGCGTTCCTTCGGGGTCAGGCCGGCAATGTCGAGCGTCGCCATGCGAGATGATATAGCGCGATTGCGCGGCTCCGGCGAGAGGTCTCTGCGCAAGATCGCGGGGCCACGCGAAAACGATCGGGCCATGATCGATATCGAAACCGGCAGCGCCAACGTCTACGCGGACCTCGGCCGCGCCGATGCCGAAGAAATGCTGGTCAAGGCTCAGCTCGCCTCGAAAATCGGCGAGATTCTAAAGCGCCGGAAATTGACGCAAGAGCAGGCCGCCGAAATCCTGGGAATTCCGTAACCCGAGCTGTCCGGTATGTTGCGTGGGCAATTTCGCGGAATCAGTGAAGCGAAGATGATGGATTGCCTCGCGAAGCTGGGCCGGGAAGTCCGGACGTGGGCGGCCCGGCGAGGGGAGCGGCGGCGGGAAGCGTGAAGGTGGCGTTCGGGTGACAGTTTGCCGGGACGAGCCGCCCGGCGCGATCGAACTGGAGCTCACCGTCCCATCGCTTGGGCATCTCCTTACACCGCCTCTACTCCTCTCCCACCACATCCTCCACCGCCTTTGGATTTCGCTCGATCACCCGAAGCAGCACGCTCGCGGCCGGGTCGGGCTGGCGTCGGCCTTGCTCCCAGCCTTCCAGAGTGCGGACGGGGATGCCGAAGCGGCGGGAGAATTCGCGCGAGGTTTTCGCGACGCTCTTTCGGATCGCCTTCACCCGCTCGGCCGTCAGCGACGGCACGTTGCGGACGGGAAGCGCGATCTCGCCGCGCTTCCAGGCGACCGCTTCACGCAGTCCCTCCAGCAGCGCTTCGCCAAACGGCGTCTCGTCTTCAGTCTCGGCCATCGAGCATCTCCGAAATCAGGGCCAGCGCCGCCTTCTTTTCCGTCGGGCTCATGTCTTCCTTTTCAGACTTCGCGTAGGCGAACAGCATGACCGCGACATCCTCGGGAAGCATGAGAAAATAGACGGCGCGACCGCCGCCGCGTTTTCCTTTGCTCCCGAGCCCGAACCGCAATTTGCGAATCCCCCGCAGACCGGGAATGACGTCTCCCGAGAAGGGATTCGCCGCTATCGCGCGTTCGAGCGCCGCGATTTCGTCGTCAGAGGTGCGCAAGCGCTTCAGATCCTTCAAGTACCGACTGGTATGAACGAAGCGCACGAGTGTAGATACGTCATTGACGTAAAACCGTCAAGTCCGACATTGTTGGCGCGCGCCCGCGGAGGCCAAGCTCATCCGCGAAGGGCTTGAAGAGATTGAAGGAGGCTTTGGATCATGACGTCCGTTGCCGCCATGCCGTCGGGTCGCGGCTCGTGTGGAATACGGCGACGACATACGCCGTGTTGCGATCCGTGCGGAAAATCACGATATGGGGAAACCGGCGCAAAAGCGCCCGGCCGGTTCGTGGGGCGAGGGTTCTCGGCGATCCGCGCCGCCACGCCCGCAAGGCTTCGCGAAACTGAGGCGCCATCCCGGGCGCTGGCGCCTCAGCGGATGACGAAGCCTATGGCGACCTCTAGCCCGTTCGCGTATCGCGCGGGGGATGTGATCGTCGTTCCGTTTCCCTATTCCGGCCGGCTCGAGCAAAAGCGGCGTCCTGCGCTCGTCGTTTCCGCCCCCGAGCTGCACACGCTCGGCTTGATCTGGGCGGTCTCACCAGCGCGAAAAATGCTCCGCAACCCTACGATTTCGTGATTTCCGATCTCGCCCGCGCCGGATTGGGCGCGCCCTCCGTGGTGCGCCCCACGAAGATCGCCTGCCTGGACCCCGCACGCATCCTTCGCGTCGCCGGAAGGTTGGGCGCGAGAGACGTTTCGACGATCGGGGGCCGCGTCCGTGCTATCGTGCAGGCGTGACCTTGCTCAATTGGGACGCCGGCGGGCGAGCTGCGCGGCGGGGCTCGGACCGGAAGGCCGCCTACTCCTCTCCCACCACTTCCTCCACCACCTTCGGATTTCGCTCGATCACCCGAAGCAGCACGCTCGCGG
>DASXYQ010000399.1:0-13522 GCA_036502445.1 Roseiarcus sp.
GATCATGGATGGGTCCGCCGCGCAATTCATCGACGCCATCGATGCGGTCGGAGCGGCGTCGCAATCGCGGCGGCGCCGCTACCTCAAGATTTTGAAACCGCTGCACGTGGAGCATGGTCGCTCGCGCGCCGAATTTCGTCCGGCGGCGCGAGGCTTCCATCTCGATGTCGAGATCGATTTCGAAGGCGCCGCCATTGGCAGGCAGCGGCGCGCTTTCGATGTCGAGCCCGAAGGGTTCCGCCGCGAAATCGGCAGGGCGCGGACGTTCGGCTACGTGGCCGACGTCAAGAAGCTATGGCAGGCAGGATTCGCATTGGGGTCGTCGCTGGAGAATTCGGTCGCGATCGATGGCGAGGCGATCCTCAATCCCGAGGGTCTGCGGTACTGCGACGAGTTCGTTCGGCACAAGGCGCTCGACGCGATCGGCGATTTGTCATTGGCGGGCGCCGCGATCGTCGGCGCCTATAATGTGTACCGCCCGGGCCATACGATCAACGCCCTCGCCTTGTCGGCGCTGTTTGCCGATCGCAAGGCCTACGAGATCGTCGAAGGCGGGCCGCGGCGCTATCGCGCCGGGGCCGGCGCGCAGGTCGGACTGGCGGCGACCGCCTGGGCCGCCAACGTGGATTGATGCCCTCTACTTCGGTCCGACGGCGAAATCTTCGACCGACGTTCGATTGCCTCGGGTTCGCTTCGATTTTTCCCGCGCCCGACAAGAGCCCGATAGATTTTCGGCGCCTGGTCGCCACAATCCGCAGGTCTAATGGCTGAGGTCCATCGAACACGGGCGCGCACGAGCGCCAAGTCGAGTGGCGTGTCGCCGCGGACTAGGTTAATGAGCGGGAACACCAATACCCGTCGTTCGCCGCGGGGAACTTTCGAGCTCAACGAATGAAAATTGGCGTCTTAGAGGGAAACGCGTCTCATCCGGCGCGAGGCGCGACGCGGAAAGCGGTCGGGGCGCTGATGCTTGTGTGGGCTGCGGGCGGCGCCTTGGCCGGCTGCTCGATGCTCGAGGACTTCAATCCATTCGGGGCCGAGAGGTACAAGGCCGTGATCGAGCCCGACGTGCCGGCGAGCAAGGTCTACGATCAGGGTCTGGCCAAACTGGCCAACGGTGCGCCTCAGGAGGCGGCGAAGAAATTCACCGATCTGGGCAAACAATATCCGGGATCGGATTGGGCGCGCAAAGGCCTGATCATGACGACCTACGCGCAATATCAGGCAGGGGACTACACGAGCGCGGAGACGTCGGCCGAGCGCTACGTCAAGGAATATCCCAAGACGCCCGAAGCCGCCTATGCCCTCTACCTCGAGGCGAGCAGCTATTACGCCGAGATACCCGACATTTCGCGCGATCAGGATCGATCGGCCAAAGCGTTGGAGGCGTTCAAGAAGGTCGTGCAGGATTATCCGAATTCGGAATATGTCAGCGACGCCAAGTTCAAGATCCAGGTCACCTCGGATCAACTCGCCGGCAAGGAGATGTCGGTCGGCCGCTTCTATCTCAATCGGCGCAACTACACCGCTGCGATCAATCGTTTCCGCGCCGTCCTGAGCAACTACCAGACGACGCGGCATGCCGAGGAAGCGCTCTATCGCCTGACCGAGGCGTATATGGGCTTGGGCATCACCGACGAGGCGCAGACGGCGGCGGCTGTACTGGGACACAACTTCCCTGATGGCCAATGGTACAAGGACGCCTACGCTCTGCTGAAGAGCGGCGGCCTCGAGCCGCAGGAACATAAGGAATCCTGGATTTCCAAGCTGTACCACACCATCGTTCCGACCTGACGAAGGCGGAGCCGGAACCATGCTCGCCCGGCTTTCGATCCGCGACATCGTGCTGATCGATCAGTTGGATCTCGAATTCCCCCGCGGATTGACGATCTTGACCGGCGAGACCGGCGCGGGCAAATCGATCCTGCTCGACGCATTGTCGCTCGCGCTGGGCGCGCGCGGCGACGGCGCCCTGGTCCGGCACGGGCAGGCTCAGGGCCAGGTCACCGCAGTGTTCGAGCTGGCCGCCGGCCATCCCTCGCTGGAGGCTCTGGAGTCGCAGTCGATCGCCTGGGAGGGCGAACTGATCCTCCGGCGCGTGCAATTCGCGGACGGCCGCACCCGCGCTTTCGTCAACGATCAGAGCGTCAGCGCCCAGACCTTGCGCGCGCTCGCGGGCGATCTGGTCGAGATTCACGGCCAGCACGACGAACGCGCGCTGCTGGATTCCGCGACCCACCGTTCACTGGTCGACGCTTATGGCGGGCTGGGGTCGTGGGCGCAGGCGACGAGAGCGGCGTTCGCCACACTTCGGGCGATCGAAGCGGACCTCGCTAGGGGGCGCGCGGAAGTCGCGAAGATGGAAGCGGCCGCCGATTTCGCGCGTCACGCCGCTGAGGAGCTGACCCGCCTAGCGGTCCAGCCGGGGGAGGAAGATTCGCTCGCCGATCGCCGTCAGCGGATGATGCAGGGCGAAAAAGTCGCCGCGGATATCCGCGACGCCCACGAGAGTCTCGCGGGCGACGCCGCGATTCTACCCGTGCTCTCCGCGATCTCTCGCCGGTTGCAACGGCGGCTGCCGCAGGCGCCGCAACTGATCGAACCCAGCGTCCAGGCTCTGGACGAGGCGATGGAGGCGCTCGAGGTCGCCACTCGGTCCGTCGAGGCGGCGCTCGCGGCCTGCGACTTCGATCCGCGTGAACTCGAGCGCTGCGAAACGCGGCTGTTCGCTCTCCGCGCGATGGCGCGCAAATATGCGGAGCCGGTCGAGGCCCTGCCCGCGCTCGCGCAAAAATATGCCGGGGAACTCGCCGACCTCGGCGCCGCCCAGGCGCGGGTCAGCGAGCTGGAAAAAGCGTCGCGCTCGGCCGCCGACGCCTATGTCGCGGTCGCCGCGGCGCTGTCGCGGGCGCGGCAGACCAGCGCGGGCGATCTGGAGCGGGCGGTCAATGCCGAACTGCCGCCCCTGAAACTGGAGCGGGCGAGCTTCAGCGCGCCCGTGGAGAGCGACGCCGGAATCGTCGCGGCCGACGGCTTCGACCGGATCGAATTCGTCGTTCAGACGAATCCGGGCTCGCGGCCGGGCCCGCTGATGAAAGTCGCCTCAGGCGGCGAATTGTCGCGCTTTCTTCTCGCGCTGAAAGTTTCGCTCGCCGAGCGCGACACCGCGCCGACCCTCGTGTTCGACGAAATCGACACGGGCGTCGGCGGCGCGGTCGCGGATGCGATCGGACAAAGGCTCGCGCGCCTCGCGGCCAAGGCGCAGGTGCTCGCGGTGACCCACGCGCCGCAGGTCGCCGCGCGTTCGCAGCGGCACTTCAAGATCACCAAGGACGATGTCGGCGCAGGCGAGCGGGTCGTCACGCGCGTCATCGACCTCGGCGCGCCCGAACGGCGTGAGGAAATCGCCCGCATGCTGGCCGGGGCCGAGATCACCCGCGAGGCGCGCGCGGCGGCGAAGAGTCTGATCGAGAAGGCGGTGTGATTGCAATAAAAAGTCGGGGCGAGGAGCGAGATGGGGAAGTGGACAATAGGAGCCCAGTTGTCGACGTCCCATTCGTCACTTGACGCGCTCGGTCTTGACCGCGCCTTGGAAGCGGTCGAGCGCGTGCGCAAGGAAATCGACCTGGACCTCCTCATCGTCGGCTCTCGCGAGGCGCCCGAAATCTTCCGCGGCATGTGTGGCCCGTCCCGGCCGGTGGGCGAAGTGTTCCTCTGGTATAACGTTCTCTCCGATATCGATGAGATGGAAGATTCGGACCTGGTCGTGAATTGGAGAGGTGAACGCTGTCGCGGTTGGGGCGGTTGGGCGGAGAAAGGAGCCGATGTCGACGAAACATTCCGATTCGTCTGCCCAAACAATCCGGCTCCGCAACGCAAGACGCTTCGACGACTCGGTGAACTTCTTGGCCGCTACCCCTTCGCTGGCGTCTTCCTCGACAAGATACGATTTCCATCTCCCGCCAACGGCCTCGACGAAGTGCTCTCGTGTTTCTGCGATCATTGCCGTCGCGCGGCGAGCGCTGTCGACCTGGATCTCGATGCAGTCATAAAGGCCATCGATGATCGCGACATCGACCCTCAAACGTCGGCTGCTCGAGGCGGTAAGGACAAGGCGACGTCGTGGCTGGAGGCCCTGGCCGCGGCCAATCCGCTCCTTTCTCGCTTCCTCCGCTTCCGAACGGACAGCGTCACTCGGATGGTCGCCGCGGCCCGCGAAGAGGCGAGCCGGTTGGACCGCAGGGTCGCGCTGGACCTGTTCTCCCCTTGCTTGGCGCAACTGGTCGGCCAGGACTACCGACTTCTTTCGCAGCATTGCGTTTGGGCCAAGCCGATGACTTATCGGGTCGCGCTGGGACCCGCGGGCCTTCGCCTCGAGATCCCGGCGCTGGTCGAGGGCGTCGCCCGACTGTTCAACGTCGACGAAGCGCGGATATTGGACTGGGCGGTCCGCAATGTGGATGCGTTTGACTGCCATACGCTCCGGCATACTCGCGAGTCAGCGGTTCCACTGCCTTTGATCAAGTCAGATCTCGATGCGGCGATTCGCGCGATGCAGCCAGTTCCGGTCTATTTCGGGCTCGAGCTGGTCAGCCATCCAGGCGTCATCGACATCACGCCCGACCTGGTGCGAGATATGGTGAGCGCGGGCCGCGCCGCGGATGCGAGCGGGGTGATCATCTCGTGGGATCTGATGCATGCACCCACGGACGGGATACGGGCGCTCGCCGCGACGACATGACGGCGGCTTTCCGCGAACCGTATCCGGCGTCGAGCCAGGGACTTCGAGGTCGACTCTCAGCAACCCCAGGCCGCCGGCGTCTTCTCAGCGTTTTCCTTCGTGACCAGGGGCAACGGCAAGAAAAACGGCTTCGGGATATCGGCGTCCTTGCCGTTGAAATGCAGCCAAGCCATGCGCATGGCGTTATAGGCCTGAGGGTATGGATCTTGGTCGACGGTCCCGAAGATCTTGCCGTCGTAAATCAGCTGGCGGACGTCCGCAGGATAGTCGCCGACGATGAACTTGATCTCGTCGCGTCCGTTGCGAATCGCAAAGTCTACGGCGGCGCTCGCCTCCGGGCCCTGCATCACGATGGCGTCGAGCTGCCCTTTCGGAAAGCGACTGAGAAGATCTTGGACAACGGCAAGCGCCTTGGCGCCGTCGAAATCGTCGGTCACGCGCGCCACTTCCTCATATTGCGAATTCTTGGCGCGGAACTCGTCCCAGCCTTTGGCGCGCAGGACTTGCGCGGGGCTGCCCGCGAAGCCCATGACGTAGGCGATCTTGGCTTTCTTGCCGCCGAAGGCCTGGTCGACGAGCTTGCCCTGGAGGCGCCCGAATTCGACATCGTCGGCGCCGACGTAGGTCAGCACGTTCACTTCTTTGCGGCCAAACCCGGCCTTGTTATTGGCTTCGATGAGCGGGATCCCCGCGTCATTGACCTGTTTGATGCCCGGTATTATGCCCTCGCCCGACGGCGTGAGGATGATGAGGTCGCGCTTCTGGGCGACAAAATTCTGCAGGTTGGCGAGTTCGGCGGCAACGTCGCCGCTGTTGCCATCGACGAGATCATACGTGAACCCGAACTGTTTGGCGCCATCCTCGAGGCCGGTCTTGAAATTGGCGTAGAAGGGCACCTTCAGATAGGCGACGCTGACGCCAATCTTCTTGTTGGCCGGCGGCGTGTCCGAGGTCTGCGCCATCCTCTGCACCGGCAGGCAGCTCAGCTTGTCCGCCGAGGCGGCGGAAACGAAGGCTCCCAGCAGCCCCAGGCTCAAAAACCCCAGCGCGGCCGTCCTTTTGGCCGTCCCACGCCGCCGCCCTGATCCCGTCTCCTGTCCCAAAAAGCGCCTGTCAGCCATCATCTCTTCCTCCCTTCTCTTCTCGCTTGCGAGCGGCCGCGTCTGCTGACCCCGCCCATCATTCATCCAACGGTGGCCCGACGAAGCGCCAGCATATGCATCGTATCGCAATTTGCTCGCGCGTAAAATGCGCATAGAGGGCTCGTGCTCTCACCCAGCCCACGCGAAGGGACCGCGCTTTGAGAGCGCGTCGAAGGCTACGGCCACGATAAGGATCAGGCCGGTGGCCACAGGCTGCCAGAATGGCGAGACGCCGAACAGGTTCAGGCCATTGGCCACCACGCCCAGGAGGAAGACGCCGACGATCGTGCCGGCCATATGCCCTCGCCCGCCGCCGAGCGAGGCACCCCCAACAATTACGGCCGCGATCGCAGTGAGCTCGTATCCAAGCGCCGCCTGAGGCGTAGCGCTTGCGGTCTGACCAATGAGGATGATCCCCGACAGAGCCGCGCAGGCGGAGACAAGGACATAGACCGCGAAACGGACCCGGCGCGCGTCGACTCCCATTTGGGCCGACGCGATGGCATTGCCGCCCACGGCGTAAACATAGTGGCCGAAGCGCGTCCGGTGGAGCACGAAGCCGAGAGATAGGGCGATGAGCAAGAATATGATCCCCGGGATCGGAATTCCAAAGAAGTAGCCGAGCCCGAGAGTCGTGAAAGAATAGGGAACTCCGAAACGCGGGGACGCATTCGTGGCGACATAAATAAGGCCGCGCACCACCGTCATCGTGCCGAGGGTGGCGACGAACGGATTGACCCCGAGATAGGAGATCAGCCAGCCGTTGGTTGCGCCTACGACAAGGCAGCAGGCAAAGGCGCCGATGATCCCGATGGGAATGCCGAATTCGCTCGCGTCGATCATGAGCGTCGCTCCGACGACGCTCGAAAGCGCCGTCACGGATCCGACAGAGAGGTCAAAACCGCCCAGAATGATCGCAAAGGTCATGCCGCAAGCAATAATCCCGATCACGGAGTTCTGTTGAACGACATTGGCAATGTTCTGATAGGTGCCGAATGTTGACTTCGAAGCAAACATACCGGCAATGAGCAGAAGGAATACGAACAGGATCCCATGACGCCGGGCCAAGCCGGCAAACCCATATTGTTTTCCGGGCGACATCAGCGGGTCTGCGTCATCGTCGCAGCTCCCGTGATCATACTGACGATCTCGTCGGGCCGCGTCGATTTGGTCTCGCGCTCGCCAATAATCCGTCCTCGACGGAGGACCCAAATGCGATCCGTGATTCGGAATATCTGCTCGAGGTTATGGCTTATCACCAGCACAGCGAGGCCCCTGTTCCTCAGGCCGAGGATGACCTCCTCGACCGCCCTTGTTTCGGCGACGCCGAGGGCGGCGGTCGGCTCGTCCATCACGATCAGCTTCGAGCCCCAAGCGCCGGCTCGCGAGATCGCGACGACCTGCCGTTGGCCGCCTGAGAGCATTTCGACCGATTCATCTATCGGCGGCGCATCGCGGACGAACCGCTTCAGCATCTCCCGGGTGTTGGCAAGCATGATGCTCTTGTCGAGAATGTGCATGAATCGCGGACCGCGGGTCAACTCGCGACCGAGATAGATATTGGCCCAGACGGTGAGATTCCCGACCAGGGCGAGGTCTTGATAAACCGTCTCAATACCCTGCGCCCGCGCCTCCGCCGGCGAAGCGAAATGGACGCGGGTTCCTTCGAACTCGACCGAGCCGGTATCGGGGTGGAGCACGCCGCTGATGATCTTGACCAGCGTCGATTTGCCAGCGCCATTGTCGCCGACCAGCCCCGTGACCTCGCCCAAGGCGAGCGCCATCGACACGTCTTGCAGGGCGACAACCGCGCCAAAACTCTTGCTGACCGCCTCGGCGCGAAGCAATGCGGGCGTCCTTCCAAACTCCCCGACATTTATCGCCACTTGTCGACCATAGTCCGGAGCGCCCCACCCCTGCTGTTGCCGATCAGGCTCATACCGGGAAACACGACCATGCCGGCAATATCTGATCTCGCCGCGATTTCTGCGAGCGTGGCGCTCCAGTCGGCGTCCGACATTGGCGGGCCCCAATCCGCGGCGAGGTCGGGGTCACGGTTGGAATCGGCTTGGATCACAGGCAGCGTTTTCGGTCCCGCCACACCGACCACTTCGGCGAGCGCCGCACCGATCCAACTCGGGCTCCGCAGTAGGATGTTGTGATAGAGCATCGGCGACACCCAATCGACGGCGGGCGCCAGGTCGCCGAGTCGCTGACCCGTCAGCGGTTCGGTGAGACCGTCCACCTCAGGCGCCACATAGATGCCGAGTACCGCTTCCGGCTTGACCAACTTCAAGCAACTTCGGGCCTCCCATACGAACTCGGTCACCACTTTGCATTTGAAATCCACCCAGGCCCGATAACATCGCTCTCTAATCCAGGCCGCACGCGAAGCCGCGGCAGCCGGCTTGGGCAGCATACCGAAGGTCTGCTCGAATTGCGCGAGTGTAGTTGCATCGAAGCTTGAATCTAGCGGGCGCGCGCGCCCGGGGCGGAACTCGATTTCCCAGTGAACAGGCCAGCGAATAAAATCCAGGAAGAGCCCATCAATCGGATGGTCCGCCGCGATCGAGCGTATGGTCGCGAGTATTTTTTCCTGATGCCTGCGGTCGGTCGGAGAAATGCCAATATACCATTCCATCACCGGTCTGCGCTCGCCGTTCTCGAGAATCGGCCAGAGCTCCGGTCGCTCGGTCAGGCTTTGGAACTTCGTCGCGTGGTCGGAGAAACAAGCGATCCCCGCATAGAAGTGCAAGCCAAGATCGTGGGCAGCGTCTATCGCGGCCGTCTCGTAGGTCTCGCTTTCGGTCAAGATGGCATTGACGCCTCGTTCCCGAAAAGAAGCAAGGAGTTCCCTGAACCGGGAAATGTCGTTCCACGCTTCCGGGAAGACGAATGCTCCAATGACTCGGTCAGGTGTCAAATGTCGCCTCGAACACGTCGAGAAGCGAAGCAATCCACAGTTCCGTCATTTACCTCCCCAGCCGCAAGCTCGCCCATCCCTCGAGATCGATCCGGGCCCTGAGATAAAACCCTTGCGCGCGCCAGGCCGCGAGCACGCCGGGCACGTCGGCGTAGAGCAGGCCGGAGACGATCGCCTCGCCGTGCGGCGCGGTCATCGCGTCGAGTGAGGGGGCGAGCCGGCGCAGCGGCTCGGCGAGGATGTTGGCGAACACGACGTCGAACGGCCCGCCTTCTCGCAGCGCCCGGTTCTCGACGCCGCGCGAGACGATCGCCTTGGCCCAGGCGGCGACGCAGTTCAGGCGAGCGTTGGCGTTGGCGACTTCCACCGCGATCGGGTCGATGTCGCCGAGCCAGACCTTGCGCCGCAACGCTTTGGCGGCCGCGATTGCGAGCACGCCGGCGCCGCAGCCGACGTCGAGCACTTTTCGCGGACGGCGGCGCTTCAGCAGGCGGTCGAAATGCAGCAGGCAGCCTCGCGTGGTCCCGTGATGGCCTGTCCCGAACGCGAGTCCCGCCTCGATTTCGACGCCTATCTCGTTGATCCCGAGGCGCGCGCGATCGTGCGCGCCGTGCACGAGGAACCGTCCCGCCCGCACCGGCGCGAGACCGGCGAGCGCGTTGGCGACCCAATCGCGTTTTTCGGTCAGCGCAAACTCGACCGCGGCCGCCGCCTCCTCGCCCGCCGCCGCCGCGACGAGCGCGCGCAGGTCGTCCTGGTCGGGCGCGAACCCGAAATAGACCTCAACCTGCCATGCCTTGCCGCCGCCGGGCCACCGCATTTCCGTCTCGAACGCCGTGGAAGCCGCTTCGGCGGGCTCGAAACTCTCAACCACGAGGTCGGCGACCGCTCGAGCGCGCGGTTCGTCGGTCGTCAGGCGCATCATGTGCGCGGCGTTGTTCGGCGGCAGGCCTTCGAGCATGCGAGGTCCCCGGTCGTGATGGCGGCTCCGGATCAGTCGATCCGGGTCACGCGGTCCGAGTTCAGGATCGCCTCAACGAATTCTGGAATCTCGAGGCCGGCCACGATCTGCGCCTCGAGCGCCGCTTCCGCCGCGCGAACCGTGGCCAGAACCTCGACGACGGCCGCGGCGCGGGCGCGCGGCACGACCACGACGCCGTCGCGATCGCCGATCAATATATCGCCGGATTCGATTCTGAGGCCGCCGAGGTCGATCGGCTCCCCGACCGTTCCCGGCCCGTTGCGGACGGGTGAATTCGGGCTGACGCCGGCGCAATAGACGGGAAGCCCGACCGCGAGCACGCCCGCGATGTCGCGCACCAGCCCGTCGGTCACGAGGCCCGCAATGCCGCGATTGAGCGCCATGCCGATCATGAGATCGCCTGATGCCGCGGCGCCCTTGAACGCCCCGGTCGCGGCGACCAGAATGTCGCCAGGCTTGGCGATCGACATCGCGCCGAACAGCGCGAGATTGTCGCCGGGCCCGCAGTTGCAGGTCACCGCGACGCCGACCATGACCTTCGAAGCCGGCTCCAACGGTTTGATCGCAAAGTCGAGCGCCCCGCTCCCACCCATCGCGTCGACGACGTTGCCTGTCTGCGCGCCGGCGAAGGCGGCGACGAGCCTCGCCTCGGGCCGCGGAAAATTTGCGCGAATGGTGAGCATCGGGGGATCGACGATCATGGACGAGTTCCTCTCCGGCCGAATTGAATTCGGCGGCGCTGTAGCCGCGCTCGATGAGCGCGGCTGTCATAGAGCGCCTCGTTTTCCGAGTGTCAACCAAACGGAACCCGCGCGGTCGCCGAGTGTCGCCGACCGCGTTTACAGCGGCGGCTGCGCGTCCACGCCGCGAATACGCATCAAGTCCTCGCGGCCGAGATCGCCGACGCGGGCAGCGCCCATCAACCCCATCACGCGATCGATCTCGCGGCGCAAGCTTTCCAGCACATGCGCAACGCCCGCTTCCCCCGCGACGGCAAGGCCCCATAGCTGCGGCCGGGCGATCAGGCACGCGCTCGCGCCGAGCGCGAGCGCTTTGACGACATCGGCGCCGCGGCGCACGCCGCCATCGAGCAGCACCGGGATTTTCGCCTCCACGGCGGCCACGATCGCCGGCAGCGCGTCGAGGGTCGCCGCCGCGCCGTCGAGCTGACGTCCGCCGTGATTGGAGACGATCACGCCGTCGACGCCGCGCGCCAGGGCTGCCGCAGCCTCGGCCGGATGCAACACGCCCTTCAGCACCAGGGGCCCGCGCCACAGTCCACGCAGCCATTCCACGTCGCGCCACGAGAGGCCGGGGTCGAGGATCGCGCCCATGCGTCCGGCGATGGCGCCGACGTCCGAGGGCTCGCCCGGCCTGACGTAGTTGCCGAACGTGATGCGCGGCAACTCGCGGCTCATGCGCGTCAGCCAGGGCAGCTTGCCCCCCATCGCTGCGACATCGAGCGCCCTGAAGCGCGGCGGAATCGTGAAGCCGTTGCGAAGATCGCGCTCGCGATTGCCGAGCAGCTGGTTGTCGATCGTGAGCACCAGCGCGTGATAGCCCGCCGCTTGGGCGCGCTCGACGAATTCACGCGTGAAACCGCGATCGCGATAGACGAAAATCTGCATCCAGCGCGGCGCGACGCCCGTCGCCGCCATCGTCTCGATCGTGCAGACGGAGGCGTGGCTGAGACAGTACGCTGTTTCCGCCGCGGCCGCGGCCCGGGCGGCCGCGATCTCGCCGCCCGGCCAGAACAATCCGCTGAGGCCGGTCGGGCCGATCAGCAGCGGCATCGAGAGGCGCCGGCCGAACAATTCGACGGAAAGATCGCGCTCCGCGGCGCCGTTCAGCGGCCGCGGAACCAGCGCCCAGTCGCCGAAGGCGCGCTCGTTGCGCCGCAAGGTCGCCTCATCCTCGGCGCCGCCGTCGGCGAAATCGAACACCGCCCGCGGCAACGCGCGCCGCGCGAGTTCGCGCATCGCCGCGACGCTGAGCGCCTTGCGCCGCCAGGTCTCGTTGGAGCCGCTCAAGGCCGTCCTCCCTCGTTCGCTCTAAATTCCTACCGCATGCGAGGGAGGCTGGAACGCGCTGCGAATTGCCCTCCCCGCCTCTTGTGGGAAAGGGCTCTGACCGCTGCAGCAAGCTCTAAGTCGCCCCGCCGCGATCGGCGCCCGATGCGTTCGCGGCTGTTTCTTCGATAGCGCGGTATTATGGCGCATCCGCCACAAGAATTCGAGCGGCGCGGGCCTACATTCCCAGCATGGAAAACAACGATTCTTTACGTCTATTCGATCCCTTGGCCAATCCAGAGGATATCAAGGCCCGGCGGCGTGTCGGCAGCGCTGGGGGATGAGATTGGTCAGCGGAGAGAGGAGGTGCGGGGAGCTAGGGTGTGGGCGATCCGATCTTAGCCTTTGGGAGCCTCCTTTCGTGATAGCCCGCAGCCATCATGGCGTCGGCTTCTCTGATAAGAATGTACGCTGCCACGTCTTGCTCAGACGCTCCCAATTTTCCCACGCGTTGCGGGGCCTTTCGTATGTTGTCGTTTGGGGGCGTGTTGATTACGAAGATATTTTTGGCGGCACTCATTACACCTATTGGTGCAAACGGATGAATTTCACGCGCGATGCGCGTGGCGTATCGGCCGAGTTCATCACCGTCGGCGACTACAACGGCTCCGATGAAGACAGTCGCACAAGTTGATAGGATGAATGTATAGCACGCACCGCGCAGCAATCATCTAACAGCACCGTTCGGCCCCGGCGGTTCTTTTCGCTGTTAGCAGGCGCGCGCATCCGCGCTGCCAGATCGACCGCCGGCACGTCACGCGCGACCGGTACCGACTGGGCCTGCGGCGGCGGACAGGCGAAGAGCTCGAAATGCTTCAGCGATGTCGGCGGAATGAACCGCGTGCCGCCGGCGAACACATGCCGATCGCCGTCGCGGGGCTGGCCATGCGCGTAGAAGCGCCGGGGACGACCGGCGTCAGCTCGTCGGGCGCGCGTCATCGCGACATAGAGCGGTCCGCGCTCTTCGATCTCCTCGCTGGATCCCGTGTAGCCGCGCTCGCCGAGCGCGACCGTCGTTGAGTGTTATGATGATTTTTCGGTTCTTCTGGCTTCCCCAATCCTGGCCGGGCGGGCGCGGCCTTTCGAGACCCAGTATGAAGGACGACAGTTTGGAAAACTGAGACGACCGACGGCAACGAGTCGCCGCCGGGAAATGGCGCCGCAACGGCTTGAAAAGATTGAATCCGCGCCGGGAAATGGTATGGGCTCGGAAGCCTCGAACCCACAACATCTGGTACATGGGCGCGGCGACCGCGCTCCGGATTTTTCGCAGCAGCTCGCGGACGACGATTGGTGATTTGCGAAAGTTGCAGAAAAAGGCGCCCAATGCTTTGAAATCGCGCAAGGCAGAACTGAAATCGGCGCCTGCGTTCCGCATCCCTATGCTGCGGCGAATGCTGCGCTCGACGGGAGGACGGAAATTTTCCTGGCTGCAAAGCCTTGATAATCCACGAAACGTGAAAATATTCCCGGATTTCGTCCAACCCCGTCCGCAACGCGCTACCGCCACATCGCGCGCATCCTCGCCGCCAAATCTACCGCCGGCCCCTCGCGCGCGACCGGCGAGGCCTCGGCCTGCGGCGGCGGCCAGGCGACGCGTTCGAAATGCTTCAGCAGCATCGGCGGAATGAACCGCGTCCGGCTCGCGAGCACGTGCCGATCTCC
>DASXYQ010000400.1:0-12165 GCA_036502445.1 Roseiarcus sp.
CAGCGCCGAGCGCGAAGAGAATTGCTGCGGACGTCACCGCGAGCGCGCGCCGCGACGCGCCGCCCGAAACGCCTAGCGCCGCGCCACTGAGGCTTTCGCCAGTCGTCGCCCCGCGCGTCAACCCAACACCCTCCCGCGCCCGATGCCGCGCGGAGCGACCAGCAACACGGCAATCAGCAGGACATACGGCGCGAGGGCGGCGGCGTCGGGCAGAAACACCGACCCGGCGACCTGGACGAAGCCGAACAGCAGAGCGGCCACGATCGCGCCGAAGATGCTGCCCGTCCCGCCGATGACCACGATAATCAGGCAGTTCACGATCATCGAGACGTCCATCCCCGGGTCCACCGAGAGGTAGGGCCCCGCCAGCACGCCGGCGATGCCGGCAAAGGCGGCGCTCAAACTGGTGACCAGCAGGCTCAGCCGATCGGCGTTGATGCCCATCATGCGCGCGACCGATGGGTCCTGGCTGACGGCCCGCACATTGAGGCCCGACGTGGTGAAACCCAGCCACAGGGCCAGCAAAGCGCACGAACCCAAGCCCACAGCGATCAAAAAGATGCGATAGACGGGATAGGTCAGGCCGAATACGTCGACCGAGCCGGAGAGAAGTCCTGGCGCATCGACGCTACGCGCGACGCCGCCATAGAAGAAGATGATGATCTGCCCCAGCACGATGCCGAGGCCCAGCGTGACCAGCGCCACCTCGATGTGCGATCGACCCTGCAAGGGACGCAGCACCAGAATTTCGAAGGCAATCCCGAGCAGGGCGAGCAGGATCGGCACTACGATCAGCGCAAGCCAAAATCCGCCGACGAGCGCGACGGTGTAACCAAGGTAGGCGCCGAGCATATAGATCGCGCCGTGACCGAAATTGATGACGTCTCGAAGGCCGTAGATTAGAGCAAGTCCGCTCGAGAGCATGATCAAGAGCGAAGCGAGCGCCAGGGAATTGGCAATCAGCGATGCGATCACGTCCGCGGCCTTTGATGCATGCCGCGGCCGATCCAATCCGCTTGGGATCGGCGCGCCCGATTGCCAAAGAGCGCCTTCCCGCATCGACTCGGGCGATCTATCGTCGATCGGGCCGAAGGCGCGCAGCCGATCACGAGTGCCTCCTCCTGTTTGCCGACGGATTCGCCGGATCGCGTTCAGCCCCGGGGCTCGACTCCTCGGCTCGCGGGCCTCAGTTCACTATCAAACAACATACAGGGATCCCGGTTTCGACGCAACCGAGATTTCGTAAATTAGTTCACTATTTTTGCCTTCTGGCGGAGCTGGGCCGGCTCGCGCGCGAGGGCAGTCGCTGAAGCGACTGCGCCCTCCACGGGGCTTGACACCTCGCGATATCGTCAATATGAAAGTCATACACTAGCTCACTAGATGGGCTGAGGCGCCCCAGAGCTGCCTCGGGATGAGGAGGACACGCGATGGCTGGCCCACGCTTCGACCACGCCGCCTATGCTCGCCAGATGCGAGCGGAGGGCTTTTGGATCGACAGGACCTACGACGAGTACTTGCAGAAGGCGATCGCCGCGACGCCCGACAAGCTCGCCATTCTCGCCGACCGCGCCGACCGGCCCGAACAGCGACGCTTCACCTACGCGGAGTTTGGCGACCTGGTCTCGCGCGCGGCGGCGGCGCTGAAAGCCATCGGCATCGGGCGCGGCGATGTGATCTCGGTGCAGATGCCGAACTGGTGGGAATTCGCGGTCCTCGCGCTCGCCTCGGCCCGCATCGGGGCCGTCGTCAACCCGCTGATGCCGATCTTTCGCGAGCGCGAACTGAGTTACATGCTCGACTTCGCCGAGAGCAAGTTGCTCGTGATTCCGAAAGTCTTTCGCGGTTTCGATCATGAGGCAATGGCCGGCTCGCTACGCCCCGCCTTGCCTAAGTTGCAACACGTGATCGTGGTCGACGGCGAGGGACCCAACAATTTCGACGCCAGCCTGCTCTCGGGCGCCGAACGCCTGCCGCCGGCGCCGATAGGGGAGATCGGCGCGCTGCCTCCCGACGAAATGGCGGTGCTGATGTTCACCTCCGGCACGACCGGCTCACCCAAGGGCGTCATGCATTGCCTGAACACGCTGATGGGGTGCAACATTGCGCTCGCCGGGCGGTTCGGGCTCGACGCGAGCGATGTGATGCTGGTGTGTTCGCCGTTGGGTCACATGACTGGCTACGCCGCCGGCATGCTGCTCGGGCTGAAGATCGGCGCTACCGTCATATTTCAGGACGTATGGGAGGCGAAGCGCGGCGTCGCCATTATGGCGGCAGAGGGCGTCACCTATTCCGCCGGAGCAGCGCCGTTCCTCTCCGACATGTGCGAAGCTGTCGCCGCCGGCGCGCCAAAACCCACGAAGTTGCGCAAGTTCCTCTGCGCGGGCGCGCCGATTCCACCGGCGCTGATCGAGCGTGTCTACCGCGAGCTCGACCTGAAAGTCTGCTCGCTCTGGGGCATGACCGAGTCGCTGTCGAGCACTTTGACCGAGCCCGAGCGAGCATTGGAGAAATCTTCCAGGACGGACGGCCGGCCGCTCGACGGCGTCGAGGTCAAGGTCGTGAGGGCGGACGGGAGACTCGCTCCGACTGGCGAAACCGGCTTGTTGATGGTTCGGGGCGCGCAGATGGCGCTTGGCTATTACAAGCGCCCGGATATCGAGCCGTTCGACGCTGGCGGTTGGTTCGACACTGGCGACCTCGCCTACATGGACGCTGACGGCTACATCCGCATCAACGGACGCATCAAGGATGTGGTCATCCGCGGCGGCGAGAACATCCCGATCGTCGAGATCGAGAATCTGTTGTTCAGACATCCCGCCATCATGTCGGCCGCGCTGGTCGGTTACCCCGATTCGCGGCTGGGCGAGCGAGCCTGCGCCTTTGTTACCCTGCGTCCGGGTCATCAGCTCGATCTCGAGGCGGTGCAGGCCTATATGGCGGAGAACAAGGTGGCAAAACAATACTGGCCCGAGCGGATCGAAATCGTTGCCGATCTGCCTAAGACCCCTGCGGGCAAGGTGCAGAAGTTCCAGCTGCGCGAGCTGGCTAAAGCGTTCGGCGATGTGCCGGCGCGAGCGAGCGCGTGAACGGGCGGCTGCAGAATCGAGTCTGCGTCGTCACCGGCGCCGCGCGCGGCATCGGCCTTGCCATCGCCGACCGCTTCGGCCGCGAAGGGGCGCGCATCGCCTGCGTCGACATCAGCGCGAGACGGCTCCAGCCGACGGTCGCCGAACTCGTTAGCCGGGGCTTCGACGCCCGCGCCTTCGGCGTCGATGTGGGCCGCCGCGGCGATGTCCACGCGACGTTCGGCGCCATCGAAACCGAGTTCGGGGCGCCGGTGGCCGTCCTCGTCAACAACGCGGTCTGGGCGCGATTCCAACCGCTGGCCGAAATCGACGTCGACACGGTCGACCGCATGTTCGCCTGCGGGGCCGACGGCCTCATCTGGACGATGCAGGCGGCGGCGCCGCAGATGGAGCGGCGCGGCGGCGGCTCTATCATCAATCTGTCGTCGGTCTCCGCCTCGCATCCCGCCAAGGACTCGATCGCCTACTCCGCCCTCAAGGCGGGCGTCGTCGGCCTCACCCGCGCGGCGGCAATGGAATTGAGCCCGAAGCGAATTCGTGTCAACGCCATCGCGCCAGGCATGATCGGCACGCCCGCGTCGATCGCGCAGTTCGACAAGGCGACCATCGTCGAGCGCCGGGCGCAGATGCCGCTCGGCCGCTTTGGGGAACCCGAGGAAATCGCGGGGGTTGCCGCGTTCCTGGCGAGCGACGATTCCAGCTACGTGCAAGGCGCTCTCATAACCGCCGACGGTGGTTGGACGGTCGCTGCCAAATAGAAGGGACGCTAAGTGAGAAGGCTCGAGGGACGACGCGCGATCGTGACCGGCGGCGGCAGCGGAATCGGACGCGCGAGCGCGATCCGATTCGCCCGAGAGGGGGCCTCCGTGTTGGTCGTTGGGCGCGCGGCGAACACGCTCGAGACCGTCGATCTCATACGAGCCGAGGAGGGCAAGGCGCTCGGCATGGTCACCGACGCCGCCGTCGAAGCCAATGTCGAGGCGATGGTGCAGCGTTGCGTCACGGATCTCGGCGGTCTGGAAATTTTCTTCGCCAACATCGGCGTCACCGGCACGAATACCCCGCTGCTCGAGCAGACGGTCGAGGAATGGGAAGAGGTCTACCGGATCAACGTCATCAGCTGCTTCCTCGCCATCAAATACGCCGGGCGCCACATGACGGCGCAGCGCCATGGCTCGATCATCCTGACCTCGTCGGCGGCGTCGCTGCGTGCCAATGCCGGCGCGATCTCCTACAGCGCCAGCAAGGCGGCGGTGAACAATCTCGCGCAGACCGCAGCCAACGCGTTTGCCGGCACCGGAGTGCGGGTCAACGCGGTTCTGCCCGGACTGGTCGAGACGCAACTGACCCGCAAGGTATTCGAGGATGCGCGGGCGCGGGGAATCGAGGGCAAGCTCGGCCACGTCACGCCGATGAAACGGCCCGGACGAGCGGAGGAAATCGCCGCCGCTGCGGCGTTTCTGGCCAGCGACGATTCGTCATACGTCGACGGGCAGTTGCTGTCGGTCGACGGCGGTGTCAGCAGCACGCACCCCTACGGCCGCATCGCGCTATGAAGAGCGGTGGTTCTTGACGAGTGTCGTACGCAAGCGTACGACTTACTCGCACAATCGGACGAAACGCCGGGGAGACGCGACATGGACTTTGAACTGCCGGCGGAAATAACGGCCAAACTCGCGGAGCTCGACGGTTTCATCGAAAGCGAGATCAAGCCGCTCGAGCGCGAGAACATGCAGTTCTTCGACCATAGGCGCGAGAACGCGCGCACCGACTGGGAGCAGGACGGGCGTCCGCGCAGCGAATGGCGCGCGTTGATCGTCGAGATGGAGCGTCGCGCCGACCGTGCGGGACATCTACGCTATGGTCTGCCCAAATCCTGCGGCGGTCAGGCGGCGTCGAATCTCGCGATCGCCGCGATCCGCGAGCATCTCGCCGCGAAGGGCCTCGGACTGCACAACGACCTGCAGGACGAATCCTCGATCGTCGGCAATTTTCCGATCGTTCCCGCGCTCGCCGACTACGGCACTCCGGAGCAGAAGAGCTATATCGAGGGGATCATCACCGGCAAGAAACACCTTTCGTTCGGCCTCACCGAACCGGGCCACGGCAGCGATGCGACCTGGTTGGAGACGACGGGTCGACGCGACGGCGGCGGCTGGATTCTGAACGGCCGCAAGCGCTGGAACAGCCAAGTCGCGCGCGCACACGGAAATTTGATCTTCGCTCGAACCTCGGGCAAGGCCGGCGAAGCCAAGGGCATAACGGCATTCATCGTGCCGACCGACTCGCCCGGCCACAATATTCTCTACAATCACTGGACCTTCAACATGCCGAGCGACCACGCCGAGGTCGAGTTGAAGGACGTGCGCGTGCCCGACAGCGCGATCCTGCACAGGGAGGGCGACGGTCTCGTCGTCGCCCAGCGCTTCGTGCACGAGAACCGCGTCCGTCAGGCCGCTGCGAGCGCCGGCGCAGCACGTTATTGCATTCAAGAGGCGGTCAAATACGCCAATGCGCGCGTGGCTTTCGGCGAACCGCTCGCCAAAAAACAGGCGGTGCAGTTCCCGCTCGTCGAACTCTGGGCCGAGTACGAATTGGTGAAAAACTTCATCTTCCGCACCGCGTGGCAAATGGATCGGCAGAATCCGCTCGAGATCAGCGACATGGTCTCGATCTGCAATTTTCGGGCGAACCGGCTCTGCTGCGAAGCCGCCGATCGAGCAATGCAGGTGCACGGCGGCATGGGCTACAGCCGCGCGCTGCCGTTCGAGCACATCTATCGACATCACCGCCGCTATCGTATCACCGAGGGGACGGAGGAGGTTCAGATGCGGCGCGTGGCGCAATACTTGTTCGGCTTCCGCGGCAAGCGCGCGAGCCACGCCTGATGGATGCGAGGCCCCAAGACCGCGGCGTCGATTTCGATATCGCCAGGCTGGACGGATACCTGCGCGAACAGTTTGGCGGATCGGAACCGACGAAGGTCGAGCGCACGCTGGGCGGCATGTCCAACCCGACGTATTTTCTCGAACGCGGCGACTTGCGCGCGGTGCTGCGGAAACAACCGAACGCCACGCTGATGCCGTCGGCGCATGCGATCGATCGCGAATACCGTGTGCTGACCGCGCTGCGAAGCACTGCCGTGCCGACCCCCGAGCCCTATCTCTATTGCGCCGACCGCACGGTGATCGGCACCCCGTTCTATCTGATGCAGCGGTTCGACGGCCGGGTGTTTCAGGAGTTCCGCACGCTGGGACTCGGTCGCGAAGAACGAGCACAGGCGTTTCGATCGATGTGCGCGACGCTGGCGTCGATCCACAGGCTCGACTATCGCGCGCTGGGCCTCGGCGATTTCGGCAAGCCGGGCAACTACTTCGCGCGACAGCTGAACCGCTGGTCGAGCCAGTGGACGCAGTTTCGGCGCGGGGACGACGACAATCCGGATCTCGACCTCATTGTGCGCTGGCTCGCGGAGCGCGTGCCCGACAGCGAGACCATCACGCTCTGTCACGGCGACTTCCGCATCGCCAACGTGATCTTCCACGCGACCGAGCCGCGCGTCGTCGGCGTGCTCGATTGGGAGCTGTCGACCCTCGGCCACCCCTTGGTCGATCTCGCCTTCAACAGTCAGGCCTGGCGGATGGCGCCCGACGAGAACGGGGGGCTGCTGGGCCTGCCGCTCGAGGAGATGGGCATTCCGTCCGAGCCGGAGTATCTGGAACTCTACTATGAACTCAGCGGCGCCAAGGAACGGTTGACCCGCTTTCATCAGGTCTTCGCCATGTTCCGCGGCGCCGTCGGCAGCGCCAGCGTCGCCGCGCGCGGCGAACTCGGAAACGGCGAATTGCCGGACGCCGCCCGCATCGGCCGGCATCTGGCGCGCGCCTATGCTAAGCGCGGCGTCGCTCTGATCGAGGAGGCGGCATGAGCGCGAGAGAAACGCCGGTTCTTTCGGTCGACGAGGCGATCCGCCGTCGCCGCTCGGTGCGCGCGTTCCTGCCCGATCCTTTGCCCGAAGCGACGTTGCGGAAAGCGTTCTCGCTGGCGCAATGGGCGCCCTCCAACTGCAACGTGCAACCCTGGACGCCGCATGTCGTCTCCGGCGAGACTCTGAAGCGCGTGCGCGAGGCGCTGGTCGACGCGGGCATGCGGGACGAGCCGATCAAGCCGGATTGGCCGGCCGATGGCAAATTCGTCGGGATCTATAGGGAGCGACAGGTCGACGCGGCGGCGCGGCTCTACGGCGCCATGGGCGTCGAGCGGCGCGACCTCGTGGCGCGAAAGCTCGCCTACATCAGAAATTACGCCTTCTTCGATGCCCCACACGTCGTGTTCATCTTCATGCCGGAGCCGTTCGACACCCGCGAAGCGACCGACATCGGCATGTACGCGCAGACGCTTATGCTGGCTCTCGCCGCGCGGGGCATCGCCTCCTGCGCGCAGGGCGCGTTGGGCCTGTTTCCCGACATCGTGCGCGAGCAACTCGGAGTAGCCGCCAACTACAGGCTCCTGTTCGGCGTCTCGTTCGGCTACGAGGACCCTCAGGCGAAAGCCAACGCCGCCCGCGTCGGGCGCGCCGAAATCGATCATGCCGTTCATTTCCACGCCTGAGTCGCCGACCGCGAAGGCGCGCCGCGTCGGCATCGTCGGCCCGGGCCTGATGGGCCTCGGGATCGCGCAAGCCGTAGCGGCGTCGGGATCGACGGTCGTGCTCTGCGGCCGGAACGCGGAGGCCGCGCAGGCCGGCTGTCGACGGCTCGCGGCCGCAATAGAGCGGCAGGTCGCGCGCGGTCGTATCGAAGGCGCGGTCGCCGCCGGGATTCTCGCCCGCGTGGAGGCGGCGGAAAGCGACGAAGCGCTGGCCGGCTGCGAATTTGCGATCGAATCCGTAAGTGAGGATCGAGAGACGAAGACGCGGGTGTTGCGCCGGATCGAAGCGACCGCGCCACGCCGAGCCTTGATCGCCAGCAACACCTCCGGCCTCGCGATCAGCGGGCTGGCGAAAGCGTTGGACGATCCTGGTCGGTTCCTCGGCCTGCACTTCTTCTCGCCGGCCGAGCGAATGGCTCTCGTCGAAGTCGTCAGGGGCGAAGCGACAAAACCCGCGTGCGTCCGCTCCGCGGTCGCGTTCGTCGATGAGATCGGCAAGCGGCCGGTCCTCGTTCGCGACGGTCCCGGCTTCTTCGCCACCCGCGTGTTCGCCGCCTATCTCGATGAGGCGCTGGCGCTGCTGAGCGAAAGCGTCGCGCCGGAACGGATCGAGGCTGCGGCGATCGCCAACGGACGCGCGCTCGGCCCCCTGGCGATGCTGGACGAGACCGGTCTGACGCTCAATCTGCAGCAGGCCCGGCAGGCCCGTGCGGACGGGTTGGAGCCGCGTTTCTGCCGCCCGCTGGCAGAACCCGCGCTCGCGCGGATGGCCCAACTGGGTCGCCGCGGGCGCCGGGACGGCGGCGGGTTCTTCGACTGGCCGGCCGAAGGGCCGCGCACGGCCTGGCCGGGCCTCGCGGGCGCCTTTCCGCTCCGAGTCGACCAACCGAGCGCCGAAGCCGTGAAATTGCGCCTTCTCTGCGCTGAAGCGCGCGAGGCGCTGCGTTGCCTGGAGGAAGGCGTGATCGCCAGCGCGGACGACGGCGACGCCGCCTCGATGCTCGGGCTCGGCTTTCCCAAGCGTGTCGGCGGAATTCTGCGCTGGGCCGAGGATTTCGGTCTGGCCGCCTTTGTCATGGCTTGTGACTCGCTTGCACGTGACAGCGGCGCGCGCTTCACCCCGACGCCATGGCTTCGCGATCTCGCCGAGCGCGGCGAAGGCCTTGCGCCCTGGCGAGCCGAATCGAAACTCAGGAGCGATGCTTGACGGGTCCTTTGCACGGCTTTCGCATAGTCGAAATGGGAGGAATCGGCCCCGCGCCGTTTGCTGGCGGGTTGCTCGGCGACTTCGGCGCCGATGTCGTGCGGATCGACCGCATCCCCCGCCCTGGCGCCGAACCCGAGACGCCGCCGAGGTTCGACTTCTACAACCGCAACAAAAGGTCGGTCGCGCTCGATCTCAAGCAACCAGCCGCGGTTGCGGCCGTCCTGAAACTCGTGGCGAGCGCCGACGCGCTGATCGAAGGTTTCCGCCCTGGCGTCATGGAGCGACTCGGCCTCGGTCCCGAGGTCTGCCATGCGATCAACCCACGCCTGGTGTTCGCTCGTATGACCGGTTGGGGACAACAGGGCCCGATCGCCCAACAGGCTGGGCACGACATCAACTATCTCGCTTTGACCGGAGCGCTTCACAGCATGGGCGAGCCGGACCGGCCGCCGTCGCCGCCACTCAATCTGGTGGCGGATCTCGGCGGCGGCGCGCTCTACCTGGCCGTGGGCTTGCTGGCGGCGGCGATCGAGGCGCGCAATTCGGGGCAGGGCCAGACCCTCGACGTGGCGATGATTGACGGCGTGACCCATCTGATGTCGGCCTTCCAGGCGTTCCGGCAGCAGGGAACCTGGACGCAAAAGCGCGGCGACAATATCGTCGACGGCGGCGCACCCTTCTACGGCAGCTATGAGACCAAGGACGGGAAATATGTCGCCGTCGGCGCAATCGAACCGCAGTTCTACGCGGCTTTGTTGAGTGTGATGGGGGTCGCCGAGGAGATCCTGCCCGATCAGAACGACCGCGGCGCGTGGCCGGACATGCGCGTCCGTTTCGCCTCGATTTTCCGCAGCCGCACCCGCGACGATTGGGTCGCCGCGGCCGCCGGCCGCGACGCCTGCCTCGCGCCGGTGCTGACCATCGACGAAGCCCCCGAGCATCCTCAGATGCGCGCGCGCGACGCCTATTCAAACTTCGACGGGCTGCGGCACCCTAGCCCCGCGCCGCGTTTCGAGCGAACTCCGGGTTCGCTGCGGCGTCCGACACCCGCGCCAGGCTCGCAGAGCCGCGAAGTGCTGCGCGAATGGGGTCTGTCCGAGGTCGAGGTGTCCGCGCTCGAGGCGGCAAAGGCGATGGCGCAGCGATGAAGTCGCGCCGATGCGGCTGATTCTCGTCCGCCACGGGCGTCCCGACGAGGAGGACGCCGTCTCTCCTCACGATCCCCCGCTGAACGCGGAGGGCCGGCGTCAGGCGCGCTCGGTGGCCGACTGGCTGGCGGCCGAAGGCGTCACGCGTATCGTAGCAAGCCCGCTGCGGCGCGCTTGGCAGACCGCCGAGCCATTGGCGGAGCGGCTCGGCATGCCGATCGACACGATCGACGGATGGGCCGAAGCCGATCGCGCGACGATGCGCTACCGCTCGACCGAAACGTTGCGCGCCGAGGGCGGCGAGGCTTGGGATCGTTTCCTCGCGGATCCAATTGGCTATCTCGGCGCCGAACCGGAAGAATTCCGCGCGAGCGTCATCGCCGCGTTGGAAGCGACGGCGCCGAGGGCGGATCGCGGTATCCGCGTCGTCGTCTTCACGCATGGACTTCCCATCAACATCACGCTTTCGCACGCGTTGGGGCTCGAGCGGATCATCCATTTTCATCCGGGGTACGGGTCGATTACGCGCCTGCGCCGCCGTGACGACGGCGGCTTCGGGGTCATCAGCGTCAACGAGAGCGGTCATCACCGAGCGGCTCCGGGAGTTCCTCATGGATGAACCTACGCCCGCTTGGGATGGCGCCGACCTCGCCGAACTGCTCGGCCTGGCCGCACCGCAGCCAGGGCGCTTCCGTAGCCGTGTGGGTGAGATCAACGAGCATGGACGCGTCTACGGCGGCCAATTGCTCGGCCAAGCGCTCGCGGCCGCGACGAGTACGGTTCCCGCCGACCGGCCGGCGACGGCGATGCAATTCATGTTCCTGGCGGGGGCTCTCCCAGATCGGCCGATCGACTACGAAGTCGGCGCGCTGCAGGACGGCAAGCGCTTCTCGGCGCGCCATGTCAGGGGTTCGCAGACGGGTGGACGCTTCGTCTGCGACGCGAACGTCTCGTTCGCCGCCGCCATCGATTCGCCCGATCACATGGCTCCGGCCGCACCCGATTGCGGTCTCGGCCTCGACCCCGAGACGCTGCCCGGGCTTTCGGAAATCGCCGGCCCCGAAGTCGAGACGATTGAGCGCACGCTCGGCTACATGTTCCGCTCGCACGCCGCCATCGATTTCCGCGCGCCGTTCGTCGACGACCTGCTGCGTCCCGACCCAAATCAACCGCGCATGCGCTTTTGGATCAGGATGCGGCGCCGACTGCCCGACGACGCCTCGCTGCACGCGGCGGCGTTCGCTTATCTCTCGGATTATTGGATCAACTTCGCCGGCTGCATCGCGGAGGTCCGGCCGATCGCGGAAGCGGGAACGGAACTCTACGTCGCGAGCCTCAATCACGCGATCTGGTTTCATCGCGCGCTGCGCGCCGACGACTGGTTGCTGTTCGATTGCGTCAGCCCGACCGGCGCGATCGGCAGGGGCCTGTCGATCGGCCGCGTCTACAATCGCGCCGGGCGTCTGGTCGCCAGCGCGACGCAGGAATGTCTGCTCGCGCCGATGGGCGATTGGCGCGCCGCGCGCTCCAACCCGACGGGCCCGGCATGATCTCCTTCGCGCTGACCGAGGAGCAGGAGATCGCGCGCGCCATGGTCGCCGAGTTTGCTCGGGCGGAGCTCGCACCCGCCGCGCGAGCCGCGGACGAGGCGGCCGCCGTTCTCCCTTCGGTGCTGGCTGCGTCCTGGGGCCTGGGCCTGGTGCAGACGATCGCCGAGTCGCCGGCGGGCCCGCTCGAACAGCCAACGGTCACGAACGCCCTGCTGCTCGAGGAACTCGCCTGGGGCGACAGCGCGATCGCGGTCGCGCTCGCCGGCTCGCTCGGCTTCGCCAAGGCGATCGCTGAGCAGGGCTCGGACCGGCAGAAAAGCGAATGGCTGCCTTGCTACGCCGGCAACGAACCTCGCTTCGCCGCCATCGCCCATCGCGAGGCGGGCTGGCTGCACGGCGCGGGTAAGTCGACGCGAGCCGTGCGCGTAGCCGGCGGCTATAGGCTGGAAGGCGTCAAGGCCCTGATACCGCTCGCGGCCCGATGCAGCCACCTGGTGGTGACCGCCGATTGCGACGGCGCT
>DASXYQ010000401.1:0-1720 GCA_036502445.1 Roseiarcus sp.
CAATCAAGACCGTCGTCTATCTCATCGTCATCTTGTTCGCTCTCGGGCTCGGAGCGGCAGTTTTCCCCGTGCCGGGCGAGCACGCAATCGATCGGCAGGACGTTCAGTTTTCGCTCGCGGCCGCTTTCGTATTCACCTTCATCTACGACATGAACCGCCTACTCGGGCAGAATGTGCTGCTCAATTTCGTCACCGGCCGCTATCATCGGCCGCGGCTGGAGACGCGGGTGTTCCTGTTCATCGACATGGAGGGGTCGACGGGATTCGCCGAGCGCCTCGGACCGCTCGCCTTTCACCGCCTGCTCAACCGCTTCGTCGTCGATCTCACCGAACCGATCGCAGCGGCGCGCGGCGAAATCCATAGCTACGTCGGCGACGAATTGATAGCGACCTGGAAGCTCGTCGAGGGGACCGCACAGGCTCACTGCGTCACCGCCTGCTTCGCCGCGATGGATCGACTCGCGCGACTCGCGCCCGAATACGTCAGCGAATTCGGCGCCACGCCGAATTTCCGCGCCGGACTGCATTGCGGTCCCGTGGTCACCGGCGAGATGGGCTCGTTGAAGAAGGAGATCGTCTTCCTCGGCGACACCGTCAACACCACGGCCCGCATCCAGGAAATGTGCCGGCAGACCGGCGACCGCGTGCTCGCCTCCGCGGACCTGGTCGATCGGCTCGAGCTGCCCCCCGGCGTCGCCAAGCGCTCGCTCGGGGGTCTGCGGCTGCGCGGCAAGGAAAACGATGTGGCGCTCTACGCGTTGACGCGAACGAAGGAGGAGGCGGTGCGGTTCGCCGCGCGGGCGAAGCGGGGGCGGTAGGCGTCAGCTCTCCCCTCCCCGTTCTTACGGCAGGAGTCGTGGGGCTACAGCGCCGGCCTTCGCCAGATCTTCATCTCGACGCCGTGCTCCGGATCCACCGGTATCGTTTCGCTGACGGCGAGCCCGGCGTCGGCCAGAACGGCTTCGGCAGACACTCCGCGCTCGCAAGCGGAGAAAACCTTACGTCCGCCCGGGAGCAGCACGCCGTGCGCGCGCGACAGGTGAAACGCGTCGTAGCCGACGTCCAAGAAATAGTCGAACGCACCCTGGCCGCCGCAGACCGCGACTTCGCCACCGAACGGGAGTACGCGCGCCGCGACGTCTTTCCAACCAACACGCGCCGGGTTCCACCACACGGCGTCGGCTCGCTTTTCGAGCGCCTCCACCGCCGCCTGGGAGATCACGAGGCGGCTGTCGCCTCTGATGTTGGGCTCGAATTCATGGCTGCGCCGGGCGAGCACGACAAGGGCCGAGCGCGCCTGCGCGCGCTGGTAATATTCCCAGTCCTTTTCATTGCGCAGCGAGACGGGAGTGAGGCCGTCAGCGGCGGCGATCATGTCGTCGTCCGAGACGATCGCATAGCCGTGGATTTCGATCGGACGGATTTGTTCAGCGGTCATATTCTCCCCTCGAAGCTTGGCTTTCGGACCGGACGACCCGCGCCACTTTAGCCCAAATCGACCCGAAAAGCTCGCGGCAGGGGAAGAAGAGCCGCGTAGGATTCGTGCATTTTGTGTCGAAAAGCGCTATATTCGATTCTCGGAGGTCCTATCCCCGGAACCCCCCGCCTCACCGACGCCGAAGTCGCCGAAATTCGCCGCCGTCGTCCCGCGATGCGCGCCTCGCTCGCGTGCGAAGGCCTCTATCTGCCCGAAGAAGTCGAGGCCTTGTTCGATCAGCTG
>DASXYQ010000402.1:0-2731 GCA_036502445.1 Roseiarcus sp.
ATCCGCGCCCGGGAATGGTAGTGGCTCGGACGCGGCTAACACACAAGATGTGGTGTACGGGCGCGCGGCTGAAAGTGCGCGGCCCCGGCTGAGAGCCGCAAGAATGACGAAGTTGCAAGGCGGAAATTTTCCTGGCCGCAAAGCCTTGAAAATACACAAAACCGCGCAAAAATCTCGATTTGACTCACCCCACTCCGGCCTTCGAGATTTCCATCACGCAATGGACATAGTCCATGCGATGGCGTTCGGGTTCGCGCGCCGCTTCGGCTTCATAGGCGCCGTAGAATTCATCGAGGATCGCGGCCCGCTCCTCTGGCGGACGGGTGGGGTCGAGCGCGCCGGCGAAGACCGTTTCCGACCAGGAGCGCAAGGTTGGCATATAGGCTTTGGCGAACGCTGCGGCGTCGCGATGAACGCCGAATTCCTCGGCGTAGGGGCAAGGCGTCACGATGGTCGAAATATGCTCCAGCCGCAGTCCTGCCTTGGAGACGGGGGAAGTCGCGTCGCGGAAGGGCGCGGCGAATTCTTGCCTGGTCTTGTAGAACTGCTGGAACGTCGCATCGACATATTCGGTTTCCGTGATCCGCCCGGCCGCGCGCAGCTCGCGCCAATGGCGGGCGAACTCGTCGAACATGTTTGCGCCGCGCGTGCCACCCAGATAGCGGCCGGCTTCGTCGACGCAGAAATTGGCGAACACCAGCCGGCCGCCCGCACGCAATTCGCGCGCGCGATGCAGCAGGATCGTCTCCCAATCGTTCAGGCTCTGGGCGCGGAATCGTTCGCGCTCGGCGGGCGCGGCGCCGACGGCCTGGACGTGATCCGCTATCATGCACGGCCGCGCGCTCAGCCAATGCATCGCGGTGGCGGAGAAGCCCAGCGACAGCGCGCCATCGGGAAAGATCTGCCGATAGAAACTCGTGCCGCTGCCGAAGATGAAGAGGCCGGGGACCCCGGCGAGCGGCGCCTGCGTGCGCGGACCCAGCAGACCCTGGGTCAGGCGAAACAACGCGGAGAAATCGTTGTGCGGCAGGTCGGTGTAGGTGATCGTGATCTGCCGCCCGGGCTCCCGCGCGCGGATCGCTTCGACCGCCCGGCGCATGAGGTCTATGGACGTGCCGCCGTCCGCGGCGCCGAAATCGGCGAGGGCGAACGGGCCGGCCGCGATTGCGGGCATTCGCGCGATCGCCTCGACGACGCGCTCGGCGAGCTTGTCGATCACCGCCTTCGCCCCGATCGTATTCGAGGAATAATAGCCCGCCCCTCGCATGGCGATCGTCGCCGCACCCTTCTCGCTCATGTCCCGTCTCCCTGCCCTGTCGCGACAAACGCTCGCGCGTTCGGACCGCTAGTCGTCGTCGACGCTGCCGCCGCCCGCGCCCTTGACGCGCGAGCTCTCACTCGCGGGCACATAGACCCGCGCCGCGACGGCGCCGAGGGCGGCCAGGACCGCCTCGTCGGCCCAGCTGCGGCGCCGTAGAGACGTCGGCGCCCTCTGCGCGGCTCGGGGCCAAATCGTAACGTCGGCGGCCGGCGTCAACAGGCCGGCGATCAAAGCCTCCGGCCATTCCGCGTCCAACTCTTTCCCAGAGGCCGCGAACAGAGCGGCGATCCAGACGGGAAGACCGACGTTCGCGAGCCGGAGCGGAAGCCCGCCCAGGACCGAGGGATCGTCGATCAGCAAGACGCCGGCGCGCACCGGGCACAGCGGCGCGGCCAATTCGATTTCATGGCGACGCTTGCGCCAACCCTCGACCCGCTGCGGCGAAGGCGCCTGCCAAATTGCCGCGTCTCGCGCCAGGCCGACCAGCGCCTCCGGCCAGGGAAAGCCACGTTGCGCCAACGCGCGCGCGCCGCGCCCTATGTCCTCGGCGAGTCCCCAGGGGAACCCCGAGCCACGGCCGACCTTGAGCGCCAGCGACTCGACTTCGTTGAGCGAGAGTTCGCTCAAGCCCCGAGTTCCCCCGGAAAGGGCTCGCCGGCGAACAGCGCGATGCGCAGCCAGCGATCGGATCGCGGATCGAAATTGCGCGCCCCGAAGAACGCCAGCTTGGCGCGCAACAGATCGATCGGCCGCATCGCGGCGTCGATCAGATTGTCGCGAATTTCAGCGTAAGGGTGCGCGGCGACGATCTGGGCGCGCCGAACGACGTGACGCCATTCGGGACGGCGCAGGAGAAAATCCGCGACGGTTGTCTGGCTTGGCTCAACTTCCAACGCCAGCGAAAGCGCCGAGATATCGCGGGCGATCGCGAGCGGCTGCTCGCGTTCGGAGCCGGGTTCGCGAAAGCGCTCCCCCAGGCGCGGCTCGAGCTTCTCTTCGGAGACGTACCAGAAGCGCGCATTCGCGGATTCGCGGCCAAAGTCATAACGGCGCGTCCAGGCATAGTCTCGCGCGATCAAGGCCTTCAACGCGTCGCAAGTCATGGCGCCGTCGATGCGGATGGCCGAGCCTTCGTCCGCGGACATTTTGTCCGCGAGATCGCCGACGAGTTCGCCCTGCGGCTCCAGCAACAGCGCGACACTGGCTTCCTGACCTTCAAGGGAAAAATGGGTCTCCGCGAACCGATAGAGGGCATCCCACGGGAGCGACGAGCGGTCGAGGATGGCGGACGCCTCCCGCGTCAGCATCGCGAGATCGACGGTTAGGCCGGCGATGGCCGTCTGTTGCTTCGTGTCCGCGGTGCGCCAGTTTCCGACGTTGCCGATCATGGCGGCCAGAGCGGTCATGAAG
>DASXYQ010000403.1:0-3557 GCA_036502445.1 Roseiarcus sp.
CCATGTGGCGATGCTGGCCGGCGCGTTCTTCTCCAACATCGGTTTGGCGCTTTCCGATTTCGCCAAGCAGAAGAAGATCGTCTATCTCGCCGGCGAGCCGTTGACCGACGCGATCACGCTATCGAAGGGCAACCGCTACACGTTCCGCCTGCGCCCCGCCAACTATGAGCAGGCGGCGATGCTGGCGGTCGAGGCGGCGAAGCTGCCGGCGAAGAAATGGGCGACCATCGCGCCCAACTACGAATACGGCCAATCGGCCGTCGCGGTGTTCAAGGCGCTGCTGTCGAAGGCCCGGCCCGACATCCAGTGGGTCGGTGAACAATGGCCGCCGCAAGGCAAGATCGACGCCGGCGCCGTCGCCGAGGCGATCGCCAAGACCGAACCCGACGCCATCTTCAACGTCACGTTCGGCCCCGACCTCGTCAAGCTCGTGCGCGAGGGTGAGACGCGCGGCCTGTTCAAGGACCGCTCCGTCGTCAGCCTGCTCTCCGGCGAGCCAGAATATCTCGACCCGCTGAAGGACGAGACGCCGGTCGGCTGGATCGTCACCGGCTATCCCTGGAACGCGGTCTCGATTCCCGACCACGCTGCGTTTCTGAAGGCCTATCAGGCCAAATACGACGATTATCCGCGCCTGGGCTCGGTGGTCGGCTATTCCACGCTGAAGTCCGCGGCGGCGATCCTTGCCAAGGCCCATTCGACCGACAGCGAGAAACTCGTCGACGCGGCGGAGGGCATCAAAGTCGATACGCCGTTCGGCCCGATCACCTTCCGGGCGATCGACCATCAATCGACGCTCGGCGCCTTCGTCGGCAAGACCGCGCTGAAGGACGGCAAGGGCGTGATGGTCGACGTGACCTACCACGACGGCGCGGACTTCATGCCCTCGGAGGCCGACGTGAAGGCGCAGCGGCCGCCTAATTGAGCGTGAGTTCCGTCATGGCGAGCGCAGCGAAGCCATCCAGCGGCGCCGCCGGACGACCTATGGCCGGCTATTCCGCCGTCATTGTGAGCGACAGCGAAGCCACCCAAACTAGGCCGCAATTGCGCAGCCCAAGTCTGGGTTGCTTCGCTTTGCTAGACAGAAACAAACGGCCAGTCGCTGATTTCCATGTCATTTTCCGTCATGGCCGGGCTTGTCCCGGCCATCCACGTGGTTCAGCTTGTACGCGTCCCAAATGCTTGGCCGACAGGGCGCAGTATAGGACACCGCGGTGCGGTTTCACGACGTGGATGGCCGGGACAAGCCCGGCCATGACGCTGGGGCGGCAGATGTCGCGTCGCCCGTTTCATCCAAAGGCGCCGGCCGCAGGCCGGTACGAACTCGTAATGACGGACAGTGTCGTTGATGATAACGCCGTAAAACGCGCTCGCTTCTTCCCCGGCCCCTCGTGTTGAGCTTCTACTTCATCCAGTTCGTCACCGGGCTCGCGAGCGCCTGCTCGTTGTTTCTGGTCGCCTCCGGCCTCTCGATCATCTTTGGCGTAACCCGCATCGTCAATTTCGCCCATGGCGCGTTCTACATGCTGGGCGCCTATGTCGGCTTCACGCTCACCGATCGGCTGAGCGGCGCGATCGGCTTCTGGGCCGCGATCGCCCTCGCGGCGATCGTCGTCGCCGCGATCGGAACGCTGGTCGAAATCGTCCTGTTGCGCCGCATCTACGACGCGCCGGAACTGTTCCAGCTGCTCGCGACCTTCGGCGTCACGCTCGCGGTCGAGGACCTCGTTCTGCTGATCTGGGGGCCGAACGAATTGCTCGGCCCGCGGGCGCCCGGCTTCAAAGGCGCGGTCGACCTCTTCGGGCGGCCGTTCCCGAGCTACGACATGCTGTTGATCGCCTTGGCGCCGCTCGTGCTGGTCTCGCTCTGGCTGCTGTTCCGCCGCACGACCTGGGGCGTCTTGGTGCGCGCGGCGACGCAGGACCGGGAAATGGTCGCGGCGCTGGGCGTCGATCAGAAATGGCTGTTCACCAGCGTTTTCGCGCTCGGCGTCTTTCTCGCCGCACTGGGCGGGGCGCTCGAATTGCCGCGCGAGGCGGCGAACCACACGATGGACCTGCAAGTGATCACCGAGGCGCTGGTCGTGGTGGTCATCGGCGGGCTCGGCAGCGTGACGGGCACGTTTCTCGCCGCGATCATCGTATCGGAGCTGAACGCGTTCGGTATCCTGGTCTTCCCCGGAATTTCGATCGTTCTGGCGTTTCTCGTGATGGCTTTGGTGCTCGTCCTGCGTCCCTGGGGACTGCTCGGGCGACCCGAGGCGCCGGTTCGTACGGCAGGCGGCGCCGATATCGCGCGCTGGCGCCCGCTCTCCACGAGCGGCCGCCTCATGGTCGGGCTTTGCCTTGGCGGGGCGGCGTGCCTGCCCCTCGTGGCGGGCGATTACTTCATCTCGGTCGCGACGGAAGTGCTCATCTTCGTGCTGTTTGCCGCCAGCCTGCATTTTCTGATCGGCGCCGGCGGGCTGGTTTCGTTCGGCCACGCCGCCTATTTCGGCCTCGGCTCCTATGGCGCCGCGCTCGCGCTCAAACTCGCAGGCTGCGGCATGGAAGCCGCGCTGGTCGCGGGAATCGGCCTCGGCCTCGCGGGGGCCTTCCTGTTCGGCTGGTTCTGCGTCAGGCTCTCCGGCGTCTATTTCGCCATGCTGACGCTCGCCTTCGCGCAGATCGCCTGGTCGGTCGCGTTTCAGTGGACCGACGTCACCGGCGGCGACAATGGCATCATCGGCGTATGGCCGAGCGCCTGGGCCGCCGCGCCGGCGCATTTCTATTGGCTGACGCTCGCGCTGGTCGGCGCCGGCGTCGCGGCGCTGCGCGTGATCCTGTTTTCGCCGTTCGGATACGGCCTGCGGGCCTTGCGGGATTCCCCGCTGCGCGCCGAGACGATAGGGCTCGAGCGGCAGCGCCTGCAATGGATCGGCTTTGGCGTCGCCGGAGCCTTCGCAGCGCTCGCCGGCGCGCTCTACGCCTTCCTCAAGGGCAGCGTCTTTCCCGACAATCTCGGCATTCCGCTCTCGATCGACGGTCTCGCGATGGTGCTTCTGGGCGGCGTGGACACGGTTTCCGGCGGCGTTTTCGGCGCCGCGGTCTATAAATCGCTCTCGATCTGGGTGATCAGCCACACCGATTATTCCAGGCTCGTGATCGGGGTCGCGATCATTCTCCTGGTCGTGCTGTTTCCCGCGGGCCTCGTCGGCGCGTTCCAGTCCTGGCGAAGCGCTCGCGTCTGCGAGGCCCGGCCATGAGCATTCTCGCGGTCGAACGCCTCGGCAAGTCTTATCGCGGCTTCGAGGCGGTGAAAGACGTCAGCTTCGCGGTGGCAGCGGGCGAGATGCTCGCGCTGATCGGACCGAACGGCGCGGGCAAGAGCACCTGCTTCAACATGATCAATGGCCAGCTCGCGCCGACGCGCGGTACGATCCATATTTTCGGCCGCAGCACGGCGGGCCTGACTTCAGGCGAAATCGGGCGGCTCGGCGTCGGGCGGACGTTTCAGGTCGCCGCGACTTTCGCCTCGATGACGGTCGCCGAGAACGTCCAGATGGCGCTGCTCGCGC